>NZ_QTLI01000059.1:0-1643 GCF_003434625.1 Parabacteroides sp. AM17-47 | reverse complement strand
GTCAAGGACTTTGCCGAGAAACACGAACTTGACAAGTTCTTCCTTTACGGCTTCGGCTCTCATCATTTCTACCTGCACCAACGCTACACGAGCGACCCCGAAATGGTGATGCAACACAGAGTGCTGTCTGTACATTTCTAATCATCTAAATAACAACGACTATGGCAACAAAATGACAATTAACGGAGTAAGCACCTGCCAATCGGCAGGAACGGAGAACTACGAGAAATTCCAAACGGGTATCGACAGACGCAAACGCACCCTTGTGCAATACGACTACCGCCACACGGACGGGGAACTTTTCTCTTGTGTCAAACCCACATTAGACGAATGTCGAGCCGCACGGGACAAGTGGCTAACGGCAAAGGAAAGGAAGGAGGAGAAGCGATGAACGAAGCAGGCTACCAAACGCTGATAGTCAAATTCAGCGAACCCATTACGGCATTGGACGGCATCTTTGACGATGCCGAAGCGTGGGGAGTTGATACCCTAAAGGGGTGGATAGACAGCTATGAAAGCAGCCGTTTCACTGCCATTGACAGCCATACGGCAGTCATCACGAGCGAGTATAGCATGGAATGTCTGAAAGAGTGGCTGGAAAAATGCACACCCATAACCGAGAAAACAGAATTTTGAACATTGGGGCGGTGTCCGCACCGCCCGAACCATAAACCTAAAAGACAACGGATATGATAGCAAAGACAATTTTAGAGCAGATTGGCGTCAGACGCTTTGCCGCCATGACGGGAAGCAAAGACTTCACAGACATGGGCAACGGCTTGCGCATGAGCCTTGCGAGGAACAAGACCAGTGCCAACCGCCTTGACATCATCTATGACGGAGGGGCAGACCTATACAATATGCGTTTCTACCGCAAGACGTTCAGCAAAAAGACATTCGAGAGCAGGACGAAGGACATTGAAACGCACGAGGGGATATATTGCGATATGCTGGAGGAAATGTTCACGATGGTAACGGGACTTTACACCCGCTTTTGAGGGGTGGGCGGCAAAAGCCGCCTACTTTCTTTCATGAGCATGATGGCGGATAAGAAAGTAGGCAAAGAAACCTTTGTACCAATCTACGATAGTATTCACAAAAACAAGTTTTAATCATGGAAACAATCAGACAGAACGGAAAAACCATCTTGTACAGCAACGACGGCATAAGCATAAAGATGGTTTTCAAGAACCTTACGGGCAGGAATTTTCAAGGTCAGGAATATACAGACTATATCCGGCATATCGCAATCGGCAGCATGGGATTTTCACCCGGTATCATAGAGCATTGCAGGGACGGTGAGGTTGCAGGCAAAGGGACAATCCCGAATGTATGAAAACTGAAACTCCGATGAAGTTGGCGGCTTCATCGGAGTTTCTTTCGTCAGACACTTATTCTTTATGGTACATACAGCAGCGCAAACTCAGCCTTCCTTCGTTTGAGCAGCATGGCGTGGCGTTTCCCCTTATAGTTACAGAAAGCGATATACTCCCGGTAGATGTTCCTGTCACCCGCCTCCAGCTTTCGGATTAGCGTGCTTTTGGGTATCTTCCCACTCCCCAAAAGACGGTACGGACCGACATTGTAGGCGAGCGTGGCAAGCAGAAGTTATCCAAACCCCAGCATTATCCTAAAAATACAGT
>NZ_QTLI01000058.1:0-1753 GCF_003434625.1 Parabacteroides sp. AM17-47 | reverse complement strand
ACCATCTTTCCGTCCACCTTCCTCACCTCCACATAGGAGGGGGCGAAATACTCGAACAACGTCTCCCCACGACGCTCGCGCCGGGAAAGCTCGGCATCCAAGCTTTTAGCGGGGCTGATCCTGTCGCGTCGTGCCACACCCGTAGTAGGAAGCGTGAGCACGTACCAGCGTACAGTCTTCAGGTCATGACGCTTGCCAACCCGCGCCGTACCCCTCTCCGAGCACCCGTCTCTCAAAACATTCATCATTATGATTATCTTTTCCTAAGATTATATCAAGATCTCCACTCAAGCCTCACGACAATTCAAAGCCCTACCAAGAGCACCGTATTTACTCCTGATAAACAACACTTTATGTCTTTAAAAATGGCTTTTCTGAAAATCACCATCGCTTGAAATATTAAGCTACTTGGGAAGTAGCTTAAAAGGTTGGAAAATGGTTATTACCCAGTTGTAGAGACGGAGCGTGCTCCGTCTCCCACCGTCTGACAGTAATTTAGAATACCATTTTGAGGGGATGAGACGGGGCACGCCCCGTCTCTACAAGAATGTATGTTCGATTTTTAGGAGGGACGTGATGATGTAGGAAATACGAGATCATTTCGTCTCTATTGCCATGTCTATGCACTAGGAATAAGAACGAAGATTTAAGGAGAATCAAGGTCGGAGCACAAACTAATGAACAAACTAAGCCTAATGATTGCTTGTTATTTGTTATTTTTTATTACTTTTGCGCCGTGAAAGAATACGCTACTTCCCAAGTAGCAAGCCTCTTACCCCACTTTGGGTATCGGTTTACACACGCTCTCAAAACAATTCCGGTTCACTGTCGACAAACGTTCCAACGAGAAGCTCTTCAAATAGATCTGTGTTGTCTTAATAGACTTATGCCCCAACAACTCACTGATAACCTCGATCGATACATCTTGTTCCTTCAAGAACGAGGCGAATGAATGACGGATCGTATATGAGGTGACCGGAAGCGTAACGCCTGTCGATCTCGCCAACAACTTCATCTCACGGTTAAAGCGGGACAAGGTCCTGTTATATTCTTTGTAGGCCGCCTCACCGGTTCTCCTTCCACTCAAAAAAGGAAATAAATAAAAGGATTCCTTTGCCGTACAAGCGGACAACTCCTCCAGCAGCCGCAACGCCCCGGAGGGAATCTCCAACTGTATGAGAGATCCGCTCTTTTGTCGGTGATACTGCAATATCCCATCCCGGATATTCTCCCATTTCAAATGCGCAAGATCCACAAACGCTATCCCGCTGAACGCAAACATCAACCGAACGGTCAACTGTACACGCCGCAAGGACGGATCCTCCAATTCAGCGTTAAACATACGCTCCAGCATCTCTCGCGGCAACGCCTTCTTCCGCTTGCTCTCAACGCCCGTGAAAACATCCTTGAACAGGTTGGGTACAAAGGGAGCCTCGTTCGCCTCCACGGCTAAGTTATAAATGTGACGAATCCGACGCATATAGGTAGACACCGTATTCAACGAACGGCCCTTGTCCAACAACCATGACTGATAGCACAAAAGCCTGTTCCTATTAATATAGGCATAAGGAATCGCCTCCATACCGCAAAAGCACTTGAACGAATTCAAGGCATCTTGATAACTCTTCGCCGTGGAATACCGTTTTTTCTCACGCAGACAAGCCATGTAGATGGACAGGCCCATAACAAAATCTTCTTCTTTTTTCATATCTTCTCCTTAATAAAAAGGCCAAAAATACTACCTTTGTACACT
>NZ_QTLI01000057.1:0-2095 GCF_003434625.1 Parabacteroides sp. AM17-47 | reverse complement strand
GTCAAGGACTTTGCCGAGAAACACGAACTTGACAAGTTCTTTTATTACGGCTTCGGCTCACATCATTTCTACCTGCACCAACGCTATACGAGTAACCCCGAAATAGTGATGCAGAACAGAGTGTTGTCAGTACATTTCTAACCATCTAAAAATAACGATTATGAGTACACGGATGACCATCAACGGAGTAAGCACCTGCACGCAAGCAGGGACAGAGAAATACGAGAAGTCCCAAACGGGTATCGGCAGACGTAAGCGGACACTTATGCAATACGACTACCGCCACACGGACGGGGAATTGTTCTCTTGTGTGAAACCCACGTTAGACGAGTGCCGAGCCGCACGGGACAAGTGGCTGACGGCAAAGGAAAGAAAGGAGGACAAGCGATGAACGAAGTTGCCTACCAAACGCTGATAGTCAAGTTCAGCGAGCCAATCAAGGCATTGGACGGAATGTTTGATGATGCCGAAGCATGGGGAGTTGATACCCTGAAGGGGTGGATAGACAACTATGAAAGTAGCAGGTTTACTGCCATTGACAGCCATACGGCAGTCATAACGAGCGAGTATAACATGGAGTGGCTGAAAGAGTGGCTGGAAAGATGCACACCCATAGCCGAGAAAACTGAATTTTGAACGTTGTGGCGGTGTCCGCACCGCCACAACATAACGCCTAAAATACAACGAATATGATAGCGAAGACAATTTTGGAGCAGATAGGTGGCAGACGCTTTGCCACCATGACGGGAAGCAAAGACTTCATAGACATGGGCAACGGCTTACGCATGAGCCTTGCGAGGAACAAGACGAGTGCCAACCGCCTTGACATCATCTATGATGCAGGGGCAGACCTCTACAATATGCGCTTCTACCGCAGGACGTTCAGCAAAAAGACATTCGAGTGCAAGACGAAAGACATAGAAACGCACGAGGGGATATATTGCGATATGCTGGAGGAAATGTTCACGATGGTGACGGGGCTTTACACCCGTTTTTGAACGATGGGCGGCGAAAGCCGCCTACTTTCTTTCAGTGAGCATGATGGCGGACAAAGAAAGTAGCAAAGAAACCTTTGTTCCAATCTTCGATAAAATTCTTATTTGAATATGTAAAATTAGCCATAAAAGGCTAATTTTGCATTGTTATTTTTTTGTATATTAATATGAATATAGAAGATTTACAACTAATTGTAGAAACAATATATCAGCACAATCCATCTGCATATAAACGAGGAGGAGATGTTGAGTTGTTGAATTCTCATATAAAAGCGATGCAACATCTGAAAGAGGTCAATAAAATACATTATAAAGAATATAATTTGACTGATTTAGAAGCATTAAGTATCGTCATCCTTGAAGGCTTTGGTAGTTCTCGGTTCATACAAGAACCTCTGTATAATAGGCGTAAATTGAATGCCTTAACAGAAGTTTTAATCCAAAACTTAGATAGTGCATTAAGAAAAGCTCCTAAAAATACTCACCCTGTGTTATATGCCAATGATGGTTTTATGCGTGGTAATAATAGGATTGGAGATATTTTTACCGTAAATGGCTTTTTTACGACATCAATAGATGATTTTGATAATGCTCATTCTATAAAATGGATAATTGAGCCTTTACCGGAAGGTCAAACAAAAGCTCATGAAATATATAAAATATATAATCATGGAGAGGATTGTCCGTATCCTGAATATCAAGTGGAATTTGAAAGAGGAACAAAATTTGAGATAACTGACATAAAGAAAGGCAAAGAATATAATGTAGTTCATATAAAAGAACTGCCATCTCAAACTATCTGATAGCAGCAATATATTAGAAAATCCGATGAAGTTGCGGCTTCATCGGATTTTCTTTTGTCAGGTACTTATTATTTATGGTACATACAACAGTGCAAACTCCGCCTTTCTCCGTTTGAGCAGCATGGCGTGCCGTTTCCCCTTGTAGTTGCAGAAAGCGATATACTCCCTATAGATGTTCCTGTCGCCCGCCTCCAACTTTCGGATCAGCGTGCTTTTGGGAATCTTTCCGCTACCCAAAAGTCGATATGGACCGACATTGTAGGCAAGCGTGGCGAGTAAAAGTTATCCAAACCAAAA
>NZ_QTLI01000056.1:0-2149 GCF_003434625.1 Parabacteroides sp. AM17-47 | reverse complement strand
TCTTTCAGAGCCTCCAACGCCTGCTTCACCTCCGGCATACGTTCACTTTCGGGGTTTTCGCCCATCCAAGCCTCTATGCGTTCCGCTTTCTCTATCACGTTTCCGGCAATAAAGCGGTCCTTAATCTCGTAACCGGTTACGAGCGGATTGTAATAGATGCGCCCTTGCAGGGCTGTGAGCAAATCCTCCGCCGTACTGTCGGTTATCTCCCGCATATAGTCGAGATCGACAGTGCCGAACTTGTTGAGCGACGCGGACAGTGCTTCTTCGGGTGAGCCGACGTTGGCATGGCTCTCCACGGAGAAGGAAACGGGACGCTCGAAGATGTCCGCCTTGACAAACTTCCCGTTCTCCGCCCGTTCCAGCGAAAGGATGTCACGCCCGCCCGCGTCCATCATCACTAACTTCACGTTCTGCTTGGCGTTGAGGTTGCCGTAGCGCATGACAAACTCATCGTAACAGGTGTTTAGATGCTCTCGCCACGGGACATTTGCTTCATGCAGGTTCGATTCATAGCGGTACAGCCGCTCGTAGGCGTCACGGAGTAAAACATACTGTAACGCCTTCTCCTTCTGGTAGCCTTTCAGGTCGAGCGGCTGGAATGTCGCCCCGTATGGCGTGATGTCCTTCAGGTAGCCGATGTTATGACGCCCCCTGTCAGCCACCAGCGACCCTTCGCGCAGGTGCATCTCCGGCGTGCGGTGGTAGGCACGCGGCGAAAGGTCCACGACTTCTTCCTTCGGCTTCTCCGCTTCGATGTCGGGGAAAAGGGAGGTCGCCACCGCTTCCGGTGGGGTATCTGTAACGGCAGGTGCGGTGACTGCTTCCGGCTGTGTTTCCTCCTGCCGTGGTTGCTCACGGGGAGTGTCCGGCACGGCTTTCACTTCCATCTTTTCCGCCGCCGCTTGTTTCTCGTTATGCTGCCTTGCCAGTTCCCGAAGTTCCTTCCTGCGTTCCGGCGTCAAATCCATCATCATCTCGTAGAAGCCGTTGATGGGAGGATTGGTATCCCAGTCCAACGTGGCATAGATGTCGTCCGGGTCGGCAGGCTTGGCGGTGTTCTCCGTTTTAGCCTCCTTGTTCTCTGTTACAGTCTTAGGGGTGGTAGCCGTCGGCACAGCCGTAACATTTTGTGTGACATGCACCTGTGGCTTGGGTAGAACGCGCCTTGCCGAGCTTTCCTTTTTCGCCTCCTTTTTCTTTTTGGCGGTTTTCGGTTGTTGGCTGACTTCTTCCGTCATCCCCCAGAGATCGAGCAAGGATAGCTGCACACCGTCAGAATATTTCGGACGTGGCTCTATCTCCGGCTTTTCCTCTGTGGGTTGCGGTTTCTCCGTCGGAGTTTCCACCGCCTGCATCGAAGATGTTGTTTCCATCTTTATGGCAGTACGCTCCACCTCCTTTTGAACGGTAACTTTTTCTTCCGTTCCCGACTGCCGGATTGAACCCGAATACAGACGCATGGCGAGCCTGTAATGGAAATCCTCGTCGAGCATACGGTGCAAATCCCCGGCGATGCCTGCTGCCTTGCCCTCGTGCAGATAGACCATAGCGGGCTTCCCGTATGGGTCGGTGTCAAGTTTCGCCGTCGTATGCACGATGCGTTCCGGGTGGTGGATGAAATAGGCGTTGTCGGTCAGGTCGGTTTTCGTGTCCGTCTGTATTACGGTCATCAGCCGCTCGTCCTGCGACATTTCCTTCTTGCTGAGGTTCTTTTGCAGGACAATCAGGTCACTGCCCACTTCTGTCCCCGCGTTGTCCGTGAACAGGTTGTTGGGCAGGCGTATCGCGGATACCAGATCAGCCTTACTGAACAGCTCGTTACGCACGGAGGTCTTGGTGCTGTTCAATACCCCTTGCGAGGTGATGAACGCCACGATACCGCCGTCACGCACGGCATCCAGTCCTTTGAGAAAGAAATAGTTGTGGATGGCTTTCTGGGCGGAGCGTCTGCCGAATGAGTCGCTCCGCTGAAACTCAGGGTCGAACACGGCTATGTCTCCGAACGGAATGTTGGACACCGCCAAGTCGAAATAATTGTTGAACGGTCTTTCGATTTTCTCAAAACCGCAGGTGCGCGTTTTCTTGCCGGGATAGAGATGCCTCAGGATTGTACCCGTGAGCAGATCCTTCTCGAAAGCCATCACAT
>NZ_QTLI01000055.1:1892-2343 GCF_003434625.1 Parabacteroides sp. AM17-47 | reverse complement strand
AGCTCCGTGTAGAGCAGGTCGTAATCGGAAGACAGGGCGAAATTGTCATCCGAGAGGTCATAGACGGAGAACACGTTGCCGACAAGCGGCAGCAGTTTCAGGACAAAGGCTTCACGCTTCTCTTCCGGCACTTCATCGGCAAACTCGTTTTCCACGACTTCGCGGAGGATGGCGTAACGGGAATAATGCAGCCCGCGCAGCAGCGTGTCCATCGCCAGTTCCTGCGCACCATCGGCGGGATAGCCTTCAAGCCGTGCCCTCTCATACGTTTCGGCGGCACGGTCGGCCCGTTCCCGTATGAAAGCGGTGTCGTCAGCCTGTTCAAACTTGTTCGTGCGGAGATAGTCCAGCAGGTACAGACCGTAATAGGAAAAGTCGGTCTGACCCTCGTTTTTCTTCTTGTTGTTCATTACTTTGGATTTAGCGGATTGATAATTAACGGGATAATCGG
>NZ_QTLI01000055.1:0-1882 GCF_003434625.1 Parabacteroides sp. AM17-47 | reverse complement strand
ATTTAGCGGATTGATAATTAACGGGATAATCGGTTGGAAAAAGGAAGAAAAAGGCACTCGGTATCCCTCCGAGTGCCACCACTAAATCCAAAGTATGAGTGTAATCCGGTATCGAAGAACAATTCATTACTCTGAACAAGTGGCAAAGTTAATACTATTTCTTCCGTCCTGAAAATTTCTTGTCCTTTTTAGCCTCCGGGAACACAAAAGTCGTGTTATATTCCCCGTCAAAGGCGACAACAGCATCGAAACTCTTGCCCTGTTTGCTCTTGAACCCTTTGAGCAGCTTGGTATGCCCTTCGGTGAGCAGGTCTTTGATTTCATCGTCGGACAGGGTGCGTCCCGCTTTCAGCCGGAACACGGGCAGTCCGCACTCCGTGTTGTCGCAGCGTACCACCTTGCCGTAGAACCGCATCCTGCCCGTGCCACACTTGGGACACGCGCAGCCGGAGTCACGGCTGCCGAAGAGCTTGTCGCACGAGATCAGTTCGGAGGTTATCTCACGTGTGTACGCCTCTATCTCCTTGCGGAAGGTGTCGTCGGACAGTTCCCCGCGCTCGATACGCGCCAGCTCCTTTTCCCATTCGCCCGTCATGGCAACATCGGCGATGCGCATCGTCTTGACGACGGAATTGAGGGCAAGTCCTTTTTCGGTGGGAACAAGCGACTTCTTGCAGCGTTCCATGTAACCGCGCTTGAAAAGCGTTTCGATGATGGAGGCGCGTGTGGCGGGAGTACCGATGCCACAGTCCTTCATCGCCTGCCGCAGTGCGTCGTCCTCAATTTCCTTGCCCGCCGTTTCCATTGCCGAGAGCAGGGTGGCTTCGGTATGCAGCGGCTTGGGTTTGGTCTTTCCTTCGGTAATGGACGAGCCTTTCGGTGTCAGCGTGTCGCCTTCCTGCCAGCCGGGGATGGTAATTTCCTCTTTTTCCTCGCCATAGACGGCACGCCATCCGGTTTGCTTCACGACGCTGCCTTTTACGGTAAACTCCACTCCGGCACATTCCGCCGTGACAGTGGTCACATCCTTGACGCATTTCTCAGAGAATGCCTCGACCATGCGCCCGGCAATCATCTGATAGATGGTATTGTCCTCTTTGGAGAGGAAGAGCGGTTTCTCACCCGTGACGAGCAGGGCATGGTGGTCTGTCACCTTGCCGTCGTCCACGCTGCGGCGTGTCGGGGCGGCTTTTGCCCGCACCTTGTCTTTCCATTCGGGCTGTGTGCCGATGAAAGCGAGCAGTTTGGGAATTTCGGCAAACACGTCTTCGGGGATGTAGCGGCTTCCCGTTCTCGGATAGGTTATCAACTTCTTCTCGTAGAGCTTCTGCGCGATTTCAAGCGTCTGTTCCGCCGTGAAGCCGTGCTTGGCGTTGGCTTCTTTCTGGAGCGTGGTCAGGTCGTAGAGCAAGGGAGTTTCCTCCGTCTTCTCCTTGCGCTCGGCTTTCGTGACAGTGGCGCAACCTGCCGCCTTTACCTTATTATATAGTTCCATCGCCGGTTCTTTCTCTTTCCATTTCTCGGAGGATGAGAATTTCACGACTTCGCCGTCGCAACCGTCCGTTGCGATATGGAGCTGCCAGAATGCTTCGGACGTAAAGCGGCGGTTCTCCCAGTAGCGTTCACATACCATAGCCAACGTTGGTGTCTGCACCCGCCCCACGGAATACGTGCCGTGTCCGGCGGCGATGGATAACGCCTGTGTGCCGTTGATGCCCACGAGCCAGTCGGATTCGCTCCGCGCTTTGGCGGCGAGGTAGAGGTTGTCGTATTTGCTGCCGTCTTCGAGTTTCCGCAGTCCCTCGCGGATAGCTTTGTCGGTGAGAGAGCTGATCCACAGGCGCACGAAAGGAGTGGTGCAACCCGTATAGTGGTAGAGGTA
>NZ_QTLI01000054.1:0-2841 GCF_003434625.1 Parabacteroides sp. AM17-47 | reverse complement strand
TGGTCAACACGAAACGGCCCCTGCTGTACAACTACGTGTTCATCCACGCCTCGGAGAACGAGATCTTTAGTCTGAAGCGTACGCTTCCCCTGTACAATTTCCTACCCCGGGTTTCCTCGGGTGGACAGTCTTACTTTCCCTACCTCTCGGATCGTGAGATGGAGACCTTACGTTGGGTCGCGGCGTCTTACTCCAACGAGCTTCCGGTGTACGTGCCTGATAGCGGCCACCTGTTGAAAGGCGACCGTGTGCGTATCACCTCCGGTCCGTTTGCCGACATGGAGGCCGAGGTGGTGGTACAGCCGGGCGGTGGCCATAAGGACGTGATGGTGCGTATCCTCGATTGCATGTAGGTTCCCTTGTTCGAGGTGAGAGCTGGGGAGTATGAGTTGATCGAGTTGAACACGGGGGGCAAGCACGTGTATACCCATTTGGACAACGACCGTCTGTCGGAAGGCTTGCACGGGGCCTTGGGGCGTTACCATTCGTCCGGCAGCGTAGTGGAGGAGGATGCCTGTCTGGCCCGTGAGGTCCTGCGTGGCTACGCCTCGCTCCGTGCTGAGACCGACGTGATCCGTTGTAAGCTTTACTCGTTGCTCCTTCCTGCCTATAAGCTTTTGGGCGAGGAGGATGAGTTCGATCGTTTGCGCTCCACGATGCGCAGTATGCTCCCCGTGATAAAAGCGCCGCAATCCCGTGCCTTGTTGCTGGTCACGCTGTACGGCTGTACGGACAGCAGCCTCTATCAGCGCATGGCGCACGAGTTGGTTGACCCTTGGATGGAGGAGGCCTCGCCCAAGAAGAGTAAGTCCGTGTTGATACGTCGTTTACGTGATTACGACCGTTGGCTCGGACACGGGATCAGTTGATAAGTAAAAGTTGCGCATAGCGATAAATGAAAGATATGAGAAAAGAGAGAGAGACGTGCGAGGTTCCTTCCGGCCTCCGGTTGATGAACCTGTTGCGTGAGCATTTGACAGAGATCATGGATCGTGAGCGTGCGAACCAAAACTCAATACACCTGTATTGCACGGGTCCCTACTGGGTAGCGTTCGAGTGTTCGGCCTATCAGTTGTATCGTGCATTTCCAGATAGCGAGACCATGCCGTTGCGCCTGTTCGCCTACCCGTTCCCGATCGTGATGGTGTCCGTTACGGATCGCTCGCTCCGCTCGTACGCCCGCAAACATATTTTGAGAAGAGACGAGTCGGATTACAAGCTATTGACCGTCCCCGGATTTTCCTTGGCAGACTACCTTGAATGGCACGCCGGCGAGGTGGAGGGACTACCTTTATTAAGTGAGAGAGTATGAGTGCTGAAAAAAAGAAAACTACACCATTAGGAAAAAGTGAGGGAGCGGAACCGGAGCGATTCATCCCGGATGGGATGGGTATGTTCCAACGTAATGTAAAACGTATAGGGGATTGTGCGCTGGCGTTTTTGGCCTTGATCGTATTCTCCCCGCTGTTTTTACTTTGTTATATCGCCGTAAAGCGGGAGGATGGAGGCCCGGCGATCTTTAAGCAAGAGCGTATCGGTCGTTTCGGTCGCCCGTTCAACATCTATAAGTTCCGCAGTATGCGTCTGGACGCGGAGAAGTTCGGTCCGGCCCTTTACAAGGGTGGGGCAGATCCCCGGATGACCCGTGTCGGAAAATTCCTCCGGGTACATCACTTGGACGAGTTGCCCCAGCTATGGAATGTTTTCGTGGGCGATATGTCCTTTATCGGTCCCCGTCCGGAGCGCCAGTTCTATATCGACCAGATCATGGAGCGTGATCCCCGTTACCGTTACCTCTACCAGATCCGTCCGGGGGTGACCTCTTACGCCACGCTCTACAATGGGTATACGGACACGGTCGATAAGATGCTCCGCCGCCTGCGTTACGACCTGTTCTATCTGGAGCATCGCTCTTGGCTGTTCGATTTCAAGATATTGGTGAAGACCTTCTTGAATATAGCGTTCGGTAAGAAATTCTGATATTTCTGTAATATCTTGTGGTAAAACTTTGTTTGTAAGATAATATAGCTATCTTTGCGTAATAACATAAAAAACGAAACCTCTATGGATAACAAAAAAAAAGAAATGAGACCAGTGTCTGTCTTTCAAAAGATATTGGAAGACAAACGAATTATTCGAGAATGTATTCAAAAGGGAGGTGATATAAAAGAAATAGCACGACAACGTGGAATCAAGTTTGCCACTCCCTTATGATATAGTAGAGGAAAGTGATTGGAATTATTCATTTAAGACTAAGCATGGCATTGTTTATCATGCTTATTTTATAGATTTTTCAATATACCATCCGACATTTGATAATGTCTATACTTTTAATATAGAGCCGGAGTCAGATAGACCTCATCCGATAGATAATCGTATAGCGATGACCATAGTCTCGTTATTACGGATATTCTTCTCAAGGAACGACCATGCGATGATAATGGTTTGTGATAATTTAGATGGCAAAGAAAAAAAGCGCAGATTGTTGTTCTCTAAATGGTATTCTGCTTATAATGATGGAAGCATCATAAAATACGATGCTTCCACCCAAATAGATGATTACCTGCTTTACGTTTCTATTTATTTAAATAAAAATAATTCGAAACGTAATGTTTTAGTTCAAGCCTTCTATGAATTAGTAAAGAATAATTTATATCCAATAGATGAATGACGACTATTTTTTGTGGAGGCATAGTATGGCTTTCATAAGGTTTCATACTCCTTCCTTGCGTCAAAGCAAGGGCAAGCCTTCTTTATATAGGGGCTAAGCTGGTAATGCCCTAGAATACGTGCCTCCGGGTAGTCCCTTCGTAATTGCCGTAGCAGATCCATCAAGGTACA
>NZ_QTLI01000053.1:0-2939 GCF_003434625.1 Parabacteroides sp. AM17-47 | reverse complement strand
GTAAGCATTCGATAAACTCCCCCTTTCATTCTAAAAATGTGATATTACTTTTGTAATCAAAGTAAAAAAGCTCAATTGTTATGTCACATCAATGGACCATGGAAGATTTTGAATCTATTTATTCCCGTTTCAAGTCGAGCGGACTGTCAGTTATGGATTTTTGTTCGAATGAATGTATTCGTCCCAAACGTTTCTACGAGTGGCGTTCCAAGCTGTTGCGCAAAGGCGGCTTTATCCCGGTAAAGGTAAACAGTAAGGGCCAGGTCAGTCTTCCCCATAAGGAGAAATCCCTGCTGTCTGCCCCTCCGGTCAGCCCGTCGCCAATTCCCCAGCCGCTATGTGAGATCTCCTATCCCAATGGCGTCACAGTCCGCTTGAACAGCCCTTTGTCACCGGAGGTATTGCAAACCCTGATATTTTTGAATTCAAACCGTTAGCCTATGTTTTCTTTGAATGAATCCAACAGATATTATCTTTACCCGTATCCGACAGACATGCGTAAGAGTTTTTATACGCTTAGCGGCATCGTGACCAACCAGATGGGAAAGAATGTACGGGACGGTGACGCTTTCATTTTTATCAATGCGAATTGTACCTGTATGAAAATCCTCCATATGGAATATGGTGGTCTGGTGATATACCATATGAGGCTGGAACATGGGCACTTCCATCTGCCGGTCATAAATACGGAGGAAGGTCGGATTAAAGCGATTGAAACCTTCTGGAATGACCTTGTGATGATGGTTCAAGGAATGGACGGCAGCAAGGTCAGGCGTTATAAAAGGAGTGGTTTCCATGGGTTGTAGTTGTAACAAATTATAACATATACAATGCCGTATTCCGGCTGTTTTTTAGTATCTTAGCATCATATTTAAACGATTATGCCAACCGATAAGGAATTACTGATAAAGGATCTCATGCACAAATGCGACTGTCTGTATAGAGAAAACAGCCGGTTGAAGGAGATGGTGTCCACGCAGCCCCTTAAAGCTGCGGACAAAGAGGTGTATGAGGCTTTATTGTCTGACAAGGATGCCATAATCGCCCAAAAGGAAGCAAAAATCAACAGTCTGGAGCAACGTGTATCCTATCTTGAACGGCAGTTGTACGGTAAGAAGGCGGAAAAGTTCATAAAGCCTGACGCCCAGGACCGCTGGCTGGATTTTGAAGGCTTTGACATGCTTCCCCAGGAGGCTGAAGCCGCAGAAGAAGCAGAAAAGGAGTTGAAGGCTACCAGAGAAGCGATCATCGCCCGTAAAAAAGCGGGGAAGCAGCATCCTGCGAGAAAATCCCTTCCGGAGAATCTTGAGCGTGAGGTGGTCCATATATATCCCGAAGGGTATAATCCGGAAGAGTGGACGCTCCTTCCCGGAGAGGAAGTGACCGAGATCCTTATGCACGAGCCCGAGAAGTTCTATATCCGCAGGATAGTGCGCCATACAGCCAAACGGAAGGGTACAAACGAGTTCAAGACCGGCCCGCTTCCCGTCATGCCAATAGCAAAGAGCTATGCCTCTGCCTCATTGCTGGCAGACATGATGATAGGGAAATATGTGGATCACATACCGTTCCACAGGCAACTGGAACAGTTCAAACGTGTGGGGGTACATCTCCCCGCGTCAACGGTCAACGACTGGTTCAAGGATGTGGCGGATTTGCTAAGGCCCCTTTACTTCCGATTATGGGAGCTGGTGATGCAGACTGACTACATACAGTCGGATGAAACGACAATCCCCGTGATGAATGACGAGAGACACAAGACGGTCAAAGGTTATATCTGGCTTGTGCGCAGTGTCATGACCGGACGTCAGTTCTTTTACTATGACAAGGGTTCCCGAAGTGGAAAGGTGGTGCTGAAACTCTTCGGCAAGTTCCGGGGAGCCATACAGACGGACGGATACGAAAGGTACGAGATGCTGGACGCCAAGAAAGGTATTATCCTTCTTGGCTGTTGGGCCCATGCACGCAGACATTTTTGGGAGGCAAGAAAGAATGACATGCAGCGTGCCGACTATGCGCTCGCACAGATACAGTTGCTTTATGACGTGGAGCGTAAGGCTGACGATGAACGCCTGACTTACGAACAGAGGGCTGAACTTAGGGCACGTCTTGCATATCCCATACTTGTGCGCTTCGAGAAATGGCTGGTCAATGAATATCCCAAAGTAATGAAAGACAGTCCGATCGGAAAAGCCATAAAATATACATACGGAAGGTTCGACAAACTCTCCAGGTACCATTTGGACGGTCGTTACAGACCGGATAATAACGAGATAGAAAATAAAGTGCGGCCTGTCGCGTGCGGCAGACGTAATTACCTGTTCTGTGGCAATAATGATGCCGCTGAAGATGCGGCGGTGCTCTACTCGTTCTTCGGCTGCTGCAAGGCTGCCGGGGCTGACTTCCGCACGTGGCTGATCTACTTCCTTGAACATATACATGATTATGACGATGACTACTCGATGGATCTGGCCGAATTGTTACCTGACAATCTGTTATCCAAGGGCAAGATATTATCCGTTACGTCACCGGAATCTCCCAAGAAAGACTCCTGATACCTTCGTAAATCTCGCCTAAACACGGGAAAACTACCGTTTTATGCCAATCAAGACGGGAAAATAGGGAATAAAGTGCCGTTTTTATCTTCATTATCCCCGATAAATAGGGAAAATAAGGGAAAGAATACCCTTTTATACCAATTATGGCGGGAAAGTAGGGATAAAAATATCGCTTTATCACATTTGTCACAGGAAAATAAGGGGCAAAGGGGAAAAACTTCCTTTTATCCGCTCCATTAGTAGGGATAATATCAATTACTATAGAACCCGCACATCTTTGGGTTGAATTGATGTAACAATAAATCATAGAACGATAAAATGAATAAACGACATTATGAACATACGTTACCCAATATACGAGGGAGTTTATCGAATACTTAC
>NZ_QTLI01000052.1:0-3420 GCF_003434625.1 Parabacteroides sp. AM17-47 | reverse complement strand
TCTGCACGAGGGCAAGGCAGCAGGCATCGCCGGGGATTTGCGCCGTATGCTCGACGAGGATTTCCATTACAGGCTTGCCATGCGCTTGTATTCGGGTTCAATCCGGCAGGCAGGAACGGAAGAAAAAGTTGCCGTTCAAAATAAAGTAGAGCGTCCTGCCATAAAATTGGAAACAGTATCCTCGGCGCAGACGGTGGAAACTCCGACAGAAAAGCCGCAACCCGCAGATGAAAAGCCGGAGATAGAACCGCGCCCGCAATATTCCGCAGGCGTGCAGCTCACCCTGCTTGACCTCTGGGGGATGACGGAAGAGGTCAGCCAACCGAAAACCTCCAAAAAGAAAAAGACGGTGAAAAAGGCAGTTACGGCAAAGTCCACTCCGCCCAAACCGAAAGTCACGGTTACACCGACAGCTCCAACTGCAAAACCCGCAATGGAGAATAAGGAGGTGAAAGCGGAGAACACCGCCAAGCCTGCCGACCCGGACGACATCTATGCCACACTGGACTGGGATACCAATCCTCCCATCAACGGTTTCTATGAAATGATGATGGGTTTGACGCCGGAGCGTAGGAAAGAACTTCGGGAACTGGCAAGGCAGCATAACGAGAAACAAGTGGCGGAAAAGACGGAAGTGAAAGCCGTGCCGGAAACTTCCCGTGAGCAGCCACGACAGGAGGAAACACAGCCGGAGGCAGTCGCCGCACCTGCCGTTACAGATACCCCATCGGAAGCGGTGGGGACTTTCCTTTTCCCCGACATCGAAGCGGAAAAGCCGAAGGAGGAAGTCGTGGACCTTTCTCCGCGTGCCTACCACCGCACGCCGGAGATGCACCTGCGCGAAGGGTCGCTGGTGGCTGACAGGGGGCGTCATAACATCGGCTACCTGAAGGACATCACGCCATACGGGGCGACATTCCAGCCGCTCGACCTGAAAGGATACCAGAAGGAAAAGGCGTTGTTGTATGTGTCGCTGCGTGACGCCTACGAGCGTCTGTACCGTTATGAATCGCTCCGGCGCGAGGCAAATGTTCCGTGGCGAGAGCATCTGAATACCTGTTACGATGAGTTTGTCATGCGCTACGGCAACCTCAACGCCAAGCAGAACGTGAAGTTAGTGATGATGGATGCGGGCGGGCGCGACATCCTTTCGCTGGAACGGATGGAAAACGGAAAGTTCGTCAAGGCGGACATCTTCGAGCATCCTGTTTCCTTCGCGGTGGAGAGCCATGCCAACGTAGGCTCTCCCGAAGAAGCCCTGTCTGCGTCGCTCAACAAATATGGTACGGTCAATCTCGACTATATGCGGGAGATAACCGACAGCACGGCGGAGGATTTGCTCACTGCCCTGCAAGGGCGCATCTACTACAATCCGCTCGTGACCGGTTACGAAATCAAAGACCGTTTCATCGCCGGAAATGTCATAGAGAAAGCGGAACGCATAGAGGCATGGATGGGTGACAATCCCGAAAATGAGCGTATGCCGGAGGTGAAGCAGGCGTTGGAGGCTCTGAAAGATGCCGAGCCGCAGCGCATCGCCTTCGAGGATCTGGACTTCAATTTCGGGGAACGCTGGATTCCGACGGGTGTCTATGCCGCCTACATGAGCCGGCTGTTCGACACGGAGGTGAAAATCGCCTATTCCGCAAGCATGGACGAGTTTTCGGTGGTGTGCGGCTACCGCACCATGAAAATCACGGACGAGTTTCTGGTGAAGGGGTATTACCGGAACTATGACGGTATGCACCTCCTAAAACACGCCCTGCACAACACCTGCCCTGACATGATGAAGTCCATCGGCAAGGACGAGCATGGCAACGACATCAAGATGCGCGACAGCGAGGGAATACAACTCGCCAACGCCAAGATTGACGAGATACGAAACGGCTTCTCCGAATGGCTCGAAGAGCAGTCGCCGCAGTTCAAGGAGCGGCTTGTGACGATGTATAACCGCAAGTTCAACTGTTTCGTGCGCCCGCGCTACGACGGCTCCCATCAGACCTTTCCCGACCTCAACCTGAAAGGGCTGGCAAGCCGGGGTATCAAGAGCGTCTATCCCTCACAGATGGATTGCGTCTGGATGTTGAAACAGAACGGCGGCGGAATTTGCGACCACGAGGTGGGAACCGGTAAGACGCTGATAATGTGCATCGCCGCGCATGAGATGAAGCGTCTGAATTTGGCACACAAGCCGATGATTATCGGGCTGAAAGCCAACGTTGCGGAGATTGCAGCCACCTATCAGGCGGCATATCCCAACGCACGTATTCTGTACGCTTCGGAGAAGGACTTTTCGACCGCCAACCGTGTGCGCTTCTTCAATAATATAAAGAACAACGACTACGATTGCGTCATCATGTCGCACGACCAGTTCGGCAAGATACCGCAGTCGCCGGAATTGCAGCAGCGCATCCTGCAAGCAGAGCTTGACACGGTGGAGGAAAACCTCGAAGTGCTACGGCAGCAGGGAAAGAACGTGTCGCGGGCGATGCTGAAAGGATTGGAGAAGCGCAAGCACAACCTTGAAGCGAAGCTGGAGAAGGTGGAACACGCCATAAAGTCACGCACGGACGACGTGGTGGATTTCAAGCAGATGGGCATCGACCACATCTTCATAGATGAGAGCCACCAGTTCAAGAATCTGACTTTCAACACGCGCCACGACCGTGTGGCGGGATTGGGAAACAGCGAGGGAAGCCAGAAGGCACTTAACATGCTCTTTGCCATACGCACCATACAGGAGCGCACAGGAAAAGACTTGGGTGCGACCTTCCTCTCCGGCACGACTATCAGCAACTCACTGACTGAATTGTACCTGCTGTTCAAGTACCTGCGCCCGAAGGAGCTGGAACGGCAGGACATAAGGTGTTTCGACGCTTGGGCGGCGATATTTGCCAAGAAGACGACGGATTTTGAATTTAACGTGACGAACAATGTGGTCCAGAAGGAGCGTTTCCGCTACTTCATCAAAGTGCCGGAGCTTGCCGCCTTCTATAATGAAATCACGGACTACCGCACGGCGGAGGATGTGGGCGTTGACCGTCCTGCCAAGAACGAGATACTGCACCATATACCGCCCACGCCGGAACAGGAGGACTTCATACAGAAACTGATGCAGTTCGCCAAGACGGGCGATGCCACCTTGTTGGGCAGGCTGCCGCTTTCGGAAACGGAAGAAAAGGCGAAGATGCTCATCGCCACGGACTATGCCCGGAAAATGGCACTCGACATGCGCATGATAGACCCGAATTACGAAGATCATCCCGACAACAAAGCGAGTCACTGTGCCAAGATGATCGCGGAGTATTATCAAAAATACGACGCCCAGAAAGGCACGCAGTTCGTTTTCTCTGATTTGGGGACATACCAGCCGGGCGACGGGTGGAACGTCTATTCGGAAATCAAGCGCAAACTGACGGA
>NZ_QTLI01000051.1:0-3809 GCF_003434625.1 Parabacteroides sp. AM17-47 | reverse complement strand
AAATCCCCGGCGATGCCTGCTGCCTTGCCCTCGTGCAGATAGACCATAGCGGGCTTCCCGTATGGGTCGGTGTCAAGTTTCGCCGTCGTATGCACGATGCGTTCCGGGTGGTGGATGAAATAGGCGTTGTCGGTCAGGTCGGTTTTCGTGTCCGTCTGTATTACGGTCATCAGCCGCTCGTCCTGCGACATTTCCTTCTTGCTGAGGTTCTTTTGCAGGACAATCAGGTCACTGCCCACTTCTGTCCCCGCGTTGTCCGTGAACAGGTTGTTGGGCAGGCGTATCGCGGATACCAGATCAGCCTTACTGAACAGCTCGTTACGCACGGAGGTCTTGGTGCTGTTCAATACCCCTTGCGAGGTGATGAACGCCACGATACCGCCGTCACGCACGGCATCCAGTCCTTTGAGAAAGAAATAGTTGTGGATGGCTTTCTGGGCGGAGCGTCTGCCGAATGAGTCGCTCCGCTGAAACTCAGGGTCGAACACGGCTATGTCTCCGAACGGAATGTTGGACACCGCCAAGTCGAAATAATTGTTGAACGGTCTTTCGATTTTCTCAAAACCGCAGGTGCGCATTTTCTGGTCGGGATAGAGATGCCTCAAGATTGTACCCGTGAGCAGATCCTTCTCGAAAGCCATCACATCCGCATTGGGGCTGTGCCGCAGCATGGAATCCACGAACACGCCGACACCTGCCGACGGTTCGAGCATACGGGCGGGGCGGACGCTGTAATCTGCCAGCACGTCCGCGATGGTGTCGGTTATCTCTTTGGGGGTGTAGAAAGCGGTCAGCACGGACGCTTTCAGCGAATCCACAAACCGCTTGTACTCTGTTTCGTCCTTGCTGTTCTCACGGATAAGCCTGTGCAACTCCACTGTCGGGGCGAACAGTTCGAGGTCGGATTTCGCCCACCGGACGGCATCCGTCAGTTCCTTTGCAGGGTTGAGGATACATTTCAGACCGCCGAAACCGCAGTACCTTTGAAGTATGGCACGCTCTTCGGTTGTCGCTGTCCTATTTTCCCTGTCAAGGATGAATGCCGTCCGTATCGCCTCGATGTTGTCCCGCAGTTTCTGTTTGCGGTTAAACGCCATATTCCCCGATGTAAAGGACGGTTGCCCCCGTCAGCTCCGTGTAGAGCAGGTCGTAATCGGAAGACAGGGCGAAGTTGTCGTCCGAAAGGTCATAGACGGAGAACACGTTGCCGACAAACGGCATGAGTTTCAGAATAAAGGCTTCTTGTTTCTCTTCCGGCACTTCGTCGAAAAACTCGCTCTCCACGACTTCACGGAGAATGGCGTACCGGGAATAGCGCAGCCCGCGCAGCAGCGTGTCCATCGCCTGCTCTTGCGCGCCATCGGCGGGATAGCCTTCGAGCCGCGCCTTTTCATACGTTTCGGCGGCACGGTCGGCCCGTTCCCGTATGAAAGCGGTGTCGTCAGCCTGTTCAAACTTGTTCGTGCGGAGATAGTCCAGCAGGTACAGACCGTAATAGGAAAAGTCGGTCTGACCCTCGTTTTTCTTCTTGTTGTTCATTACTTTGGAGTTTAGTGGATTGATATTTAACGGGATAATTGATTGGAAAAAGGAAGAAAAAGGCACTCGGTATCCCTCCGAGTGCCACCACTAAATCCAAAGTATGAGTGTAATCCGGTATCGAAGAACAATTCATTACTCTGAACAAGTGGCAAAGTTAGTGCAAATCGAAGACAATACGAAAAAAACTTGTTTGTTTCTATTGTTGAGATGCAGCCTAACTTATCAAAAGTTAGTGATTATTTCCTTTTTTTCGGATAGGAAGACTTGCATTTCTTTTCCGGGAACACGAACGTCGTGTTATATTCCCCGTCAAAGGCGACTATGGCATCGAAGTTCTTGCCCTGCTTGCTCTTGAAGCCTTTGAGCGGCTTGGTGTGCCCGTCGGTGAGCAGGTCTTTGATTTCGTCGTCGGACAGGGTGCGTCCCGCTTTCTGCCGGAACACGGGCAGTCCGCACTCCGTGTTGTCGCAACGTACCACCTTGCCGTAGAACCGCATCCTGCCCGTGCCGCACTTGGGACACGCGCAGCCGGAATCACGGCTGCCGAAGAGCTTGTCGCACGAGAGCAGTTCGGAGGTGATTTCCCGTGTGTACGCCTCTATCTCCTTGCGGAAAGTGTCGGCGGGCAGTTCCCCGCGCTCGATACGTGCCAGTTCCTTTTCCCATTCGCCCGTCATGGCTACATCGGCGATGCGCATCGTCTTCACCACGGAATTGAGGGCGAGTCCCTTTTCGGTGGGAACAAGCGACTTCTTGCAGCGTTCCATGTAACCGCGCTTGAAAAGCGTTTCGATGATGGACGCTCGTGTGGCGGGAGTGCCGATGCCGCAGTCCTTCATCGCCTGCCGCAGCGCGTCGTCCTCAATTTCCTTGCCCGCTGTTTCCATTGCCGAGAGCAGGGTGGCTTCGGTATGCAGCGGCTTGGGTTTGGTCTTTCCTTCGGTGATGGAGGTGGCTTTCAGCGTGAGCGTGTCGCCATCCTGCCAGCCGGGGATGGTAGTTTCCTCCTTTTCCTCGCCATAGACGGCACGCCATCCGGCTTGCTTCACGACACTGCCTTTCACGGTGAACTCCACTCCGGCACATTCTGCCGTGACAGCAGTCACGTCCTTGACGCATTTTTCGGAGAATGCCTCTATCATTCGTCCGGCAATCATCTGATAAATGGTGCTGTCCTCTTTGGAGAGGAAGAGCGGTTTCTCTCCCGTGACGAGCAGGGCATGGTGGTCTGTTACCTTGCCGTCATCCACGCTACGGCGTGTCGGGATGGCTTTTGCCCGCACCTTGTCTTTCCATTCGGGCTGCGTGCCGATAAAGGCGAGTAGCTTGGGGATTTCAGCGAACACGTCTTCGGGGATGTAGCGGCTTCCCGTTCTCGGATAGGTTATCAACTTCTTCTCGTAGAGCTTCTGCGCGATTTCAAGCGTCTGTTCCGCCGTGAAGCCGTGCTTGGCGTTGGCTTCTTTTTGGAGCGTGGTCAGGTCGTACAGCAAGGGAGTTTCCTCCGTCTTCTCCTTACGCTCTGCTTTCGTTACCGTTGCGCTGCCTGCCGCCTTTACCTTATTATATAGCTCCGTTGCCGGTTCTTTCGACTTCCATTTCTCGGAGGATGAGAGTTTCACGACCTCGCCGTCGCAACCGTCTGTTGCGATATGGAGCTGCCAGAATGCTTCGGACGTAAAACGGCGGTTCTCCCAATAGCGTTCACACACCATCGCCAGCGTGGGTGTCTGCACACGCCCCACCGAATACGTGCCATGTCCGGCGGCTATGGATAACGCCTGAGTGCCGTTGATGCCCACGAGCCAGTCGGATTCGCTCCGCGCTTTGGCGGCGAGGTATAGGTTGTCGTACCTGCTGCCGTCTTCGAGGTTGCGCAGTCCCTCACGGATAGCCTTGTCGGTGAGCGAGCTGATCCACAGACGCACGAAAGGAGTGGTGCAACCCGTATAGTGGTAGAGGTAGCGGAAGATAAGCTCTCCCTCGCGTCCGGCATCGGTCGCCACGATGATTTGTTCGCTTGTGTCGAACAGTCTTTTGATGACTTTTATCTGCGACACCACGCCGCTGTCGGGCTTGTAACCTTTCTCCGTCCTGACCTGACGGGGGACGAGCGTGAATGTGTCGGGAATAATCGGGAGGTTGTCACGGACAAATCCGCGCACGCCGTAGCCGTCGGGCATGGCAAGCTGAACGAGGTGTCCGAATGCCCATGTCACGGCATAGCCGCCTCCTTCGAAATATCCTTCCTCTCTCTTTGTCGCGCC
>NZ_QTLI01000050.1:0-3834 GCF_003434625.1 Parabacteroides sp. AM17-47 | reverse complement strand
TAAAAGTTATCCAAACCAAAATATTATCCCAACTTGACTTTTTATTGTATTGAATATCAGTAAATTGTTATATTTTAGTAGCAGATAATAAAGAGTGATTGTTCCATTATTCAAGAACAGTCACTCATTTATTACTAAGTATTATCTCAATCCAAGAACTGTTGCTAATGAATCTTTATTTCTGATTTTCTTATATTTCTTTTCAACGCCTAAAGTCAGATTGTCTTCCATAGAGCATAAAGCTTGTACCATTTGTTCTGATGAAACTCCTACGTATTTCATTGTCGTTTCGATGCTCTCATGCCCCAATAGTTTTTGTATCTGCGCCAAGTTTACACCGTCTTCCAACCAATGGGTAGCCCGTGCATGCCGAAAACTATGGCAATGAAAATCCGCAGGAATTTCAAGTAGCCCCTGAGACGCAATTCTAACATACATTTTCAACCGCTTGCTAATCGCTTCTGAAGTGATTTTTTTGTTTGCATGGCCATATATGGGGAAAAATACAAAATCAGAAGGTAACGGATTGGCCGGATGGAACAACTTCACATAATGTTTCAGTATTTTTACCATGCTGTTCAACAAATAAATGGTACGTTGTTTATTCCCTTTACCCAAAACAAGAATGTAACTTTTCGTTTCATCCAGGTGCAGTGCCGACAGCCTTAATGATAATATTTCATCTATTCTTGTTCCGGTACTATATAAAAGATTGAACAAGGCAAAATCCCTCTTACCTATCAATGTCCGTGTATTGATGCTTGCAAAAATCCGTTTGATTGTATCTTTTGTGATTACTTCCACTTGTTTTTTAGGTTGCTGCATTCTTTTTATTTCAGCGGCATCACAATCATATTTTATGAATTGGATTTTCTTGTGCGCAAGGAAACGGAGGAAATTTTTCAATATGGAGAGACGATGATTGCATGTTTGCGGGCTGCATTTTCTTACTTCTTTCAGCCACGCAATCCATTCTTCAATCCAGTCCTTACGGAAGCATTCCCCACAAATGGTATTTGAGGTGACTCCCTTCGAGGATTCAAGGAAATCTATATAGATTCCCATTCCCTCTCCGTATGATTTTAAAGCGTTATGGCTCAGATTCCTTATACACGGAAGATAAACCGTATGCCACTCATGGATGGCATCGGCGATAATTGAATGTTCTGCTTTAGTCTTCATATTCAAAATAGTCGTTTAAATCAGGTAAAAGTTCTTCATACCCACCTCCTGTCAGATTTTCCAACTGGTGTGCAAACAGCGGTACAAGCCTGTAATAATATAATGTGTTTTGAATGTAACGGTGTCCCATGGAACGGCTGAGATATAAGAGTTTGTCCATCCATTCAATGCCGCAGTGATCCCAACCGTTTATGTTCACGACCGCATAGTGACTGCGAAAATCATATGCTCTTGCGTGTGCCGTACTGACTTTCTTCCATACTTTCTTAAAACTTGCCGTTACCCATTCTCCGGAATATGGTTTGTCGTACTCGTTAGGAAAGAATATCTTTCTTCCGGGCATGAGATTTTCCATTTTGACATTATACATCTGCAATAGCGACCACATGGATTCGTGCAAGGCAACCCGATGTTTATCTATGCTCTTTGTGTATCTTATATTTATAACACCAGATTGCAAGTCCACGTCTTCTACTCTGAGCAGACGGGCTTCTGTTGTACGCATCCCTGTACTGTACAAAAGTCGGAAAAAGACCGGAACTTCCACTTTCATAAGCGCAGCCCTCATGTCACGGCAATTTATTGGAGGTTCGAGATTGTCCGCTTCATTAAAGAATCTTGCAAGCTCTTCTGGAGTAAACGGATGTGGTTCGAATGATGTGACATTGACTCTTGGAATGGTGGATGGAAGAGGAATATTTACGAAACCACGGCTATTCGCATATTTCAGAAATCCTCTGACACCTACAATTCTGTTATTGCATGACTTTGCGGATTCCGTTTTTTTCTTCTTGCAATAATCAAGGACAATTTCTTCTGTAAGAGCTTCGGCTGACGGATAATTATGGGCGCAGAAGTCATTGAAACGGCGAATCTTGTCCATTGTCCGCCTACTGAATTTTCCAGAGGCTCTTTTGTAAAGTTCATATTTCTTGACTATATGGGATATTGCGGAATAAGAGTATGGCTGTTCTGAAACAAGAATACGCTTTGGCTTAGGTGTGTATTTTATGTCCGGAGGATATGATGGCAATTTGAACGGTGCCCCATATTTCGACCGGATATAACGGATGAAGCGCCTCAAAATAATGCATCGGTTACGGTTTGTATAATAGCTTTCCTTATCTGTCCTTGATGCCCATCCGGAGATAATATCATCCGACAGCACTCCGCCATGATTCATACAGTACTTGGCGAAAGAGTTCAGGTATATGCGGGTTATATAGTCACATTTTCCGATACCAGAGATGAAATTGACATATTCAGACATCAAATCTGCAAATTGGGGTAGATGTGAATCTGTTTTCATTCGAACAACTCCTTTCTTATTGGATAACATTCAATATTGATTCCGCATTCTCTCAGATGAGGGATGTCAGCATCTATATATGGGACTATAGATGAAGAACAGATATGTCCTAAAATATGGCTGATGACCCTAATCTCGGTACCTTTACCAAGTAATTTAGAGGCGAGGTTGTGCCGAAATACGCTGACTCCACGCCCGGATTCACCTTTTCTAAGGTTTAGTTTCTCAAAGACTGTATTGACAATGGTGCCGATACTTTTGTTCTCCAACCTTTCTGTCGCATTCTTCTTGTTGGGAAACAGATACACGGATCCGGCCTCATTGTCCCGTTCATTACGTATGTAATCAAACAATGAGTTTCCAACATGAGGAAGAAGGGGCAACACTATCGGATTACCAGTCTTTTCCTGGACGAAGCTGACTCGTTCCTTCTTCCAATCTATGTCTGTCAATTTCAAGTTGGCAATGTCGCATCCTCTTATGCCAGTATATAAGGCCAATGAAACTATAGCTTTTTCCCTGAAAGTCAAAATATTGTTAGAGTCTGACAAAGCATTTTTTATCACATTGATTTCATCATCCTTAAGATAGTTGAAGTTTTTCCTTTCATATTTCAAATCAGGGAAATAACCTAATACTTTTTTCATGTCGTATAAATCCCCCAACTCTTTAAGGGCTGACGCTATGTGACCGCAATATGTCCTTGAACGCTTTTGCTGTTCTTCTTTAAGGAAAAAGGACAAAACATGTTCTTCTTTGATTTCATCCAATGAAGAGACGTGGAACTTTTGCATCTCAAAAAGGAACATTGTAACGGTATTGGTTTCCATTTTTACTGTGGACTTCTTTTTATGTTCTGCGGCACGTTTCCGGTAAATGTCTATAACTTTCTGAAAACTGGGGTTAAGCATATTATACCTGGAAGGATAGCATAACGGAACAAAGGACTTCTTGTCCGGGTAGTGCCCAAATTCATCATATGCTTGGATAGTACGTAAATGCATCATCCTAAGATCCAATGTCGCTTTTGTATATCCCCTTGTACGGATAAACTTTTCTGCAAATTGTTCATACGAATTAAAACATCCTTCATGTTCAAAAAGAAGTCTTAAAACAAATTTTACTCCTTTGATGTACTGAATGTCATAACCACGGGAAACGAGGTTGTCCAGTAACTTCTTCTGGCTTAATTTTAACTGTGCTATATTCATATTCTTCCTATTGGCTTTAGTGCCATTAGCAAAGATATAGGAATGTATTATCCAAACCTATTCATCCTATAACAGAATGATTTACAGAATAAAAAACTGTATTTTTAGGATAATGCTGGGGTTTGGATAACT
>NZ_QTLI01000005.1:0-244266 GCF_003434625.1 Parabacteroides sp. AM17-47 | reverse complement strand
GGTATCTTTTTGATTGAAATACCTTCTTTTTCACGACACGGCTCTCTGGCTATAAAAGCCAACGAGCGTAAGCGGGGAGCGCGAACAAGCTACCACAACCGCTTTTTAACACGATAAGCGTCGCTTTTTAACGAATATATACGTATCAACCTACACATATGGCTGTATCAACTCACACATATAGCAGTGTTAACCCACACATATAGTCGCGTCAAGCTACACATATAGTGGCGTAAGCCTACACATATATAGGCATCGGCCCTCAGATGCGGTAGCGTTGGGCATTATTACCGCCTAACGACCGTAAAACATGAACTAGGGTGAATTATTTCGACTGGAACGAAAGGCCGTTTTTCAGCAAACAGCTATCAAACAGAGAATTGCTGTTTTTTTCTCTCGAATTTGGAAGCGAGACTCACTTGGGTACGGAATAATCGATTCTCCGGGACTTCAGATTACAAGTTGTCAAAAAGACAAATGGGCCACTTGTATCTATAGTTCCTCTGCCATTTCCCGATAACCATCGGGGGAGAGACGGTTAATGTATAATTTATGCCTTGTCAGGTGAATAACTTACGGTTTGTCAAGTGAATAACTTACGGCTGGGGGTAGCCGTAAGCTTACGAGTCTGGAAGTGGTTAGTTATTCACTTGGGAAGCCTTTCTCAAGTGAGTTGGTCTGTTGATTAATAGTTTATAAGACAGCGATTTATATGGCAATAGTTATCTCATGATCTCATCTGTTGGCCGACTTATCTTAGGCTGCCGGCTGAAATATAGATGAGCCTGAAGATATCCCCAATGATTATCGGGTGAGCCTATAAAATACCTATAACTCGAAGCTAGCGGTACTATCAATACTTTTGTGTCAAAGAGGAAGCTTGATTCAGATCTTATGCTTTGATAGGTTTACATTATTTTAATGTACACCTGTACATTATATATAGTTAAAAACCTTGATGTTTGACAATCTTTTATGGGATAGAAACGACTAGTTTAAACGATCGATTCTTTTAGTCATTTGCAAAGGTACGCGTTTCTTCGATACTTGCAACCCTTCTGAGCTATTTTTTTCACCCCTTATCCTCTTTCTTATCAATCAAATAGGCTATCCGTTACGAAACAGCCGATTCCTTTCACGAACCATTCTTTTTACCCCCTTAAAAAACGCAAGATCTAGATGATCGTTTAGACTAGTCGTTTTCGGGTAAAACAAGGGTGCTAAACGACGGGATGGACTTTAATTAACACTATTATTAATATTAAATTTTGAATTTATGAACAAAAGGATTTTTACCTTGTTAACAGCTGGTTTACTGCTAGGTGGACCTGCTTTTAATGCTGCGTATGCCGCTACTGATCTTACGGTTAAGACCGTAATTTCCTATAGCGAGAATAAGACGGCTCTTGCTAATGGAATGAGCTTTTATCTAGGTGCGTCTGAGAATGAATTGTTGAAGGTTACAGATGTTCTTACGACAAAGGACAAAAAGAAGGTTATTTCTTTTGGTGATGCTGATGGTAATGCAACTACAGGAGTCGTATTTACTATCCGTAATTATTCATCTAACTCTTTTGAGTTGTGGGCTAATGTTGGTGGTGTGGCTTATCAAGTAGTTACCGGTAAAGACGGTAATGCGTTGACTGCCGCTACCGACAAGAATCTTTCTGAGTTGAATGCTAAGTTCGCTGTATCAGAGGGCAAGTTGAAATTCTCAGGTTTGTATACAGTAACTGTACCTACAAAAGAAGTAAAGACTGGCTTGAAAGCATTCTCTTGCTCAGAGGGTATTGATGCCGCTTATTTGAATGACTATAATTCAAATGGCACAACATTGTCATTCGATTATACAACGAATGAACTGGTTGGAAATTTGTTTGATAAGGTTGTTCCCGTATCATTTACGGATGAGGTTGCGGCAACTCAACCTTCTGATGAGAATAAGTTGGCTGCCGGTACTTATTTCGTGAAAGGTGATTCGAAGAAAGTTAAGGCATTTGTTAGTGCGGTAAATGCAGAGACTCCAGATAATGACGCAATCTTGACAGCGGCTCAAGAAATTACATTCTTAGCTTTAGATCCCTCTAATCGTTATGACATCAATGGTAAGCAAGACAATGAGGGATATGCTTTGTATTGGATGAAGGGATCGGTTGCTACGGCCAACGCTGACTCTTGCTCTAACGCAAACTTTACGATTACGGCGAAAGACGTATTGAATGAGGATGGTAAATTGACGTTGACTGTTGATTATAAGAAAAAAGATCAAACAACAGCCGCGACGAAGGTTTACGTAGCTGCTGTTAAGCCATCTGTTTCTGATACGAAAACTTATGTTACTTCTGTTCTAATGTCAGGAACGAAATATTCCGCTATCCATCCTCAACTAGGTGAAAACTCTTACCTTGACGCTTCAGTATTGTTGAAGAAGAACATTGAGAATGTGGTTAATATCTACTTCACTAGCTCAACCAAGAGTGAGAATGATGAGGCTGATTCACAAACTGAGTACCATAAGTATTTGACAATAGATCCTGCTGATGGTTCAAGCTTAAGTGTCGCCGCTTATAATAGCGTAGATTTCACTATGCCGGTATCACAATGGATCGTTTCTGGCTTCAACGGCAAATATGAATTTACATTGACAAACCGTGAGACTGGTGATGATTTAGTATTACGTTTACAACCTAATGGTGCTGAAGGTGGCTATAAGGTAGTTAACGCTAAGTACAACGGCACTGATGTAACAATCGCCGCAAATAAGGGTGTAACAACAGCGTTAGCTTTAGCAAACAATACTTCCGTTAAGTTCAACACGATCGCTACGACTCGTACGGACGGATATAAGGTATTCACGGATACTCAGATCGCAGAAGGCTTTAAGATGACATTCAATGGTAAGGACGCGTTATTTGGAGAGAAAGCTCTTTACGCTATTGATGACAATGCTACTAAAACAATGAAGGCTTCAACCAAAGAGGAGAATTTAATCGTTCTTTATCCGGAAAGAATAAAGGGAGCGAAAGATCATTCTACTAAATCTCTGCAAGGTGTTGAGGATTATGTGATAAGCACAAATGCTTTCGCTTATTTGAATGATAAGGGAGAGGTTGTCATGAAGGCTGATGGCGATACATTGGTTGTTCCGACTTATGTTTTACGCTATACGGAAGCCAAAGGTGATGATGCTAAATATCTTGGCGCTGCCGCATCTAGAGATAAGGCTGCTGATGCCGCTACAGAGTTCGCTGTTGTTAAGAATGCCGCTGGCGCTTATTCTTTAGTTGCGGTGAGCGCTGTAACAGACGGTAAGCTTAGCTATGATGGCTCAACTGGTAGTAGTGCAAAAATGGCTAGCGTAAATACTACTTCTATGGCTATTACTTATGCGGCCAATCGTTACCAATCTGCTGATGATATTAATAAGACTTACGCTAACGTTGAGGTTTTGGACGCTAATCCGTTCAACCCGTCATTGGCCGCTAAACCTCGTCACGCTTCTTTCGACAATATGTTAGGCTCTATCAACTATCAGTTGAATAAGAATGGCTTCAACGAGGGCATCTTGTCCGCTGAAAGCATGATCTTCTGGTTAGATACAGCGGATAGCAAGGCTAAGACTCCGTCATTCTATATCTCTAAGGGTATTGAGGTGGCTGAAGGTGAGGAAAAACCGGCTGAGAGAATGTTCATGTTCAATCCGACAGATTCTTTGCATTATTTCGTTGAAGGTTCTGCGCAACAATATACGGACGAGAAATATTATTTGGAAGGTTCAGGCAAGTCTGAGACGAAGGTTATCTTCCGCCCGGCTATCCTTACGGGGGTTGATACAATCACTACTACCGTGAAAGGTGAGACCGTTAAGGTTGTTAAGGAGCTTAACGATGACAAGAGCGTGAAATCAACAGATCGATTGGATGCGTTCAAGTTTAATATCACACTTGCGGAGGGAGATGATGAATATTTCGTTTCTTCTCAAAGAAAGGTCAAAGAGGGTGATGTTTATAAGACAGCTTATGTATATGCTTTGAATGGTATGTTAGGTTTAACAACAAATCCAGAAAAGGCAATGGTCTTCACGCTTGGCACAGAGGTTCCGACAGCCAACGAATCTATCGACGCAAAAGAATCTTCTATCGTAGTTGTAGCCGGTAACGGTGTCGTAACTATCCAAGGTGCCGCAGGCGAGACTGCTTACGTTCGTACTGTATTAGGCCAGACAGTTGCTGAGACAGTTCTTACTTCCGACAACGCTACTATCGCCGCCCCTGCTGGTGTAGTATTCGTAACGGTAGGTAACGAGACCGTGAAAGTAGCTGTAAAATAAGGATATTCAATAAAGGAATAATGAAATAAGATAATCAACAATTCCCGTGAGGGTTTCGATCCCAAGTAATCCGTGACGGATGAACAGGCGGGAGTTGGATTAATATTAATACTAAAGTAATAAATTAAGAGGTCCGTAAGTACCTCCGTGAGGATGGAGTACGGATAAAGAAACAAGTCTCCGGCAGGCGTAAGCTTTGCTGGGGACTTCGTATTTTGCGACCTTATTTATGTGTAACTAATGAAAAAAGAACTGTCTAATAACGTGAAAGATGGGGCCTTTTTGTATTTTTGCGGAAATTAGGAGTAATAGTAGTATCAAAAATAAGCTCAAACAATTAATGTCAAACTCAAAAATCTCAGCGGCCGCATTCGCGGACACAAAACCTCATTATGACCTTCTTGATGGATTGAGAGGTGTCGCAGCGTTAATGGTTATATTTTATCATGTATTCGAAGCCTTTGCTACGAGTCCCATTGATCAACAATTTAATCACGGTTATTTAGCCGTTGATTTCTTCTTTATCCTGTCTGGGTTCGTGATTGGTTATGCTTATGACGACCGGTGGAAAACCATGACAACAAAGGATTTTATCAAACGTCGATTGATCCGTTTGCATCCGATGGTTGTCCTTGGAGCCGTTTTGGGAGTTATCGCGTTTTATATACAAGGGTGTGAGAAGTGGGATGGTACGCATGTCTCTATATCCATGGTGATGCTAGCTTTGCTTATCAACCTTTTTTTGATACCGGCTGTACCCGGTTCCGGGCCTGAGATCCGTGGAAATGGTGAGATGTTTCCTTTAAATGGCCCTAGTTGGTCTTTGTTCTTCGAGTATATCGGAAATATTATGTATGCTTTGTTTATTCGTCGGATGTCAACGAAGGCGCTTACGGCACTTATTGTCTTGGCGGGAATCGGATTGGCTTCGTTCGCTATATTCAATTTTTCCGGTGCGGGGCACCTAGGTGTGGGGTGGACGATGGAAGAGTACAATTTGATCGGTGGCTTTTTACGAGTGTTATTTTCTTTCTCGATGGGATTGTTGATGTCGCGCGTTTTTAAGCCCATTCATGTCAAAGGTACTTTTTGGATCTGTAGCCTGGCGATCGTCGTTTTACTCTCCATGCCCTATGTCGGTAATGGTGAGACCTTATGGATGAACGGTATCTATGATTCCGTATGCGCGATCCTGATATTCCCTATGCTTGTTTATCTGGGGGCTTCCGGGAAGACAACCGATAAGCATTCCGCCCGTATTTGTAAATTCTTGGGAGATATCTCTTATCCTTTGTATATGGTACATTACCCTCTTATATACTTGTATTTTGGGTGGGTGAAGAAGGAGAACCTTACATTTGCCGAGGCGTGGCCGGAAGCGTTGGCATTAGTTATCGGAAGTATAGTATTGGCTTACATTAGTTTGAAACTTTATGACGAGCCGGTTCGCAGATATTTGACAAAGCGCTTTTTACAGGTACGCAAATAACCTGCCATAACCGTATGTGCCACCCAACACATACGGTGTATCGGTGAATAAGCGGATCAGAATGGGTATTAGTAGCGATTTGCCCATTCTAAGATTGTCGGACTTTCGACATCAACCCCGAACTCTTTGGCTTTTCTCAAGATATTATGAGCTAATTCCGGCTTTTGCTGATCGGTAGCGTATCGAAAATAGGATTCGGCCGCCCGTACGTGTGTGGCGTCCGGCATAGGATATTTTCGTTCTTCGGGTAATCCGAAATCAGAGTCGTTCAACTCTTTGCGTTCCTCCGTGTCAAGTCGGTCGGAACCTTGTTCTCTTTCTCTTTCCATCGTGATAATTTTTTAATGATCTGTTTATGAAACGTTTCGATGGAAACAATCACTTCTCGCTAAAAAGTGTTGGGAAAGAATTAATGTTTATCAAATAGATCTGATTCATAAAGAAAACATGCCTCGCAAAGCTCATAAGAACACATCTTTAGTTTCATCCTTAGAATCGGAAACGGATTGCCTTGCTCATCCGTCTCATCCGTCTTTATCCGCTATACGATCTAAGAGGATAGACACATGTCTGCCGTCCATCAAGCCATGATGAGCCGTTACGGAGATAGGGAGCATCCGATGCCCGTTCTGCTCGATCAGCTTTCCGGTGGAGATGCGGGTAGCGGAATCGCCTGTACGGAAAGAGGAAGCGTGTTTCATCTCCGTGAAGGCGATCCATGGGACCGGGGAGAAACGGACTAGGTCTTGCCGGTCAGATTCCCTATCTTTGCAAAGGCCTGTGAGAGCTTGCACACGTTCGATCTCTTTCTGTGCGTTTTGAAGGAACAGTTGCCTGTCCGGTGTATATTCGAAGAAGCCGAAGCCGAATGTTCCGTCTTCTCGCCCAATCGTTGTTCCCACGTGGATTCGGTCGAAGCAGACAGGGGTGTTGTCGATGATCCGGTACCGGAACTCTTCCACCTCATTAACGGCTGTCATAATCTTATGTAAGGAGTAGAGGAAAAAAGAGGCATGATCCGCTTTCGCCTCTTTATAGATGGAGGTCACGTCTATCTGGGTGGTCAGTCCAAAGAAAGGGTCGTCCATAGAACCGAAAAACAGGAAATGTTCTTTCCGGTTCCAATGCTCTAGGTCAATAGGATGCTTCATGATTCTTTATTTGTTGGGTTTACTATTTTGTGGAAAGCGATGCGTTCCGTACCATTCGCGATGTAAATGATACCGCATTGCTTGAAGCCATGCTTTTTCAATAAGTTTTGCATGACAATATTATCCCGGTGTGTATCGATACGGATATTATCGCAATGAGCGAATGCCCATTTTAGACATTCGGTCGAGATCCCCTTTTGCTTACCGTTGGAGGCCATGCGATGGATCACGGCATAAGGTTCATCGTTCAGCCATTCGCCTTCATAGATCTTTAGGTAAGTAGGGTCGATTCCCTCGATGTAACAAAAGGTCCCCACTAACTCGCCCTGCTCATTTTCGCATACGAAACTATGGCTGGCCTTGATCTCGTTGGAGATCAATTCCTCGGAAGGATATCCATTGATCCATTGATTCCCGTTGCCATGCTCTTGCATGAACCTGCGTGCATAATCGTAGATTGCCATTATCTGGGGCAAATCTTCCTTTCGTGTTCGTCTGATATTCATGATCGGTAGAAAAAGTTATCCCGCAAAAGTAGTATATTATTGTTATCTTTGCGAATCTAGTCGAAAAATATATAAACCAATTAAATCAAAATATCATGGAACCATTAAAAATTGCTACCGTGCAGTTCGAGACACGGGATAACGATAAAGTGTATAATCTTTCTATCATCCGGGAGATGTGCCGGAAAGCGTCGGTAGAGGGAGCGGATGTAGTGGCTTTTCACGAATGCTCGGTTTGTGGATATACGTTTGCCAAGGACTTGTCTCGCGAGGAATTGTTGGCTATTGCCGAACCGATCCCCACGGGGGAGAGTACGCAAGCCTTGATCGCCATCGCCAAAGAGTTTGGCGTCACGCTACTGGCCGGATTCTTTGAGCGGCATGGGGATCGTATCTATAAAGCGCAAGTTTGCGTGGATGGCAATGGCTTGAAGGCAAAGTACCGCAAGCTACATCCGTTTATTAATCCGAATATCTTGCCGGGCGATCAATATGTGGTTTTTGAGATCAAGGGATGGAAATGTGGCATATTGATTTGCTACGATAATAATATCATAGAGAATGTCCGTGCCACGGCCTTATTAGGGGCGGATATCATTTTCATGCCTCACGTGACGATGTGTACCCCTTCCCCTCGCCCCGGGGCTGGTTTGATAAATCCTGTGTTATGGGAGAACCGGGCAAACGACCCGACTTCCTTGCGACAGGAGTTCGATGGCCTGAAGGGACGTGCTTGGCTTATGAAATGGCTTCCCGCTAGGGCGTACGACAATGCGGTATATGTGGTATTCTCCAATCCGATCGGGCGTGATTATAATGAGATCAAGAACGGTTGCTCGATGATTCTGGATCCTTTCGGCGATATCGTGGCGGAATGCCGTAAACTGGGTGATGATTTCGTGATCGCTACGGCTATCCCTGAGAAATTGAGACAGGCTGGAGGATATCGTTACCGAAATGCCCGTCGTCCGGAACTTTATGCGGATATTATCGGCCAACCGCATGAGTCCAATCAAAAGGTAGCATGGTTAACAGAAACAACAAATAGCAAATAAATAGTATGCAACAAACAACAATCTCTAAGTCACCTCGTGTAGAGGTGGTGGATGCGCTACGTGGTTTCGCTGTCTTGGCAATCTTATTAGTGCATAATGTGGAACATTTTATCTATCCGGTCTATCCGGACCCGGCTACGCTGCCGGGATGGTTGAACGTATTGAATGAAGGCGTGTTTACGGTGGTATTCGCTTTGTTTGCCGGGAAATCGTATTCTATCTTTGCCTTGTTATTTGGTTTTACCTTTTATATACAGTATTCGAACCAGCAGGCGAAGGGAAAAGACTTCGGTTACCGCTTCCTTTGGAGATTACTGCTGTTGACGATCTTCGCTACGTTGAACGCCGCTTTTTATCCGGCAGGCGATGTTTTGCTGCTGTATGCGATCGTGGGCGTTGTTTTGTTTATCGTGCGTAAATGGAGCGATAAGGCTGTCTTGATAACGGCTATTATCTTTTTATTGCAGCCGGTGGAGTGGTATCATTATATCGCTAGCCTGTTTAATCCGGATTACCAATTACCCAATTTAGGAGTAGGGGAGATGTACTCAGAGATGGCGGAGCATACCAAGCGGGGGGATTTATGGAATTTCATCTGGCAGAACGTGACGTTAGGACAAAAGGCTAGTTTGCTCTGGGCTGTTGGTGCCGGCCGGTATGTACAGACCTGCGGGTTATTTATGCTGGGAATGTTGATCGGGCGCAAGAAGTTATTTATCCCCTCGGAGGAGAATTCCCGTTTTTGGATAAAGACCTTGATCATTACTGCGATCGCTTTCGGTCCTTTATACCAACTGAAAGTATTGTTGATGGATACGGCGGACAGCGCTATCGTGCGCCAGACGGCAGGTGTTGTGTTTGATATGTGGCAGAAATTCGCTTTTACGTTCGTATTGGTGGCTTCCTTTGTGTTACTGTATCAGCGCGAGGCCTTTAAGCGTTTTACCTCTATCTTGCGCTCTTATGGAAAGATGAGCTTGACGAATTATGTGACACAATCTTTTGCTGGTGCGTTGATCTATTTCCCGATCGGCTTGAATCTGGCTCCTTACTGCGGTTATACGGTCAGCATGTTCATCGGTATCGCCTTTTTCTTTTTGCAAGTACGCTTCTGTAAATGGTGGGCTGAAAGACATAAACACGGACCGTTGGAAGGTCTTTGGCATAAGTGGACATGGGTAGGTTCTAAATAAGGATCTGATTATCTGGTGAAATGAGATGGGGTATGTCCCGTCTCATTTCATTACAGACAGTTCTCACTCCATAAAAGGTTTGGCATATTTAATCATTCCATGCACGTTCTTGAGTCCTTCCGGTGCCAACTCGACAACCATGCAATATTCGCTGGGGACATCGAATGGGAACTCAATGCCGAAATCAATCGCCCTTTTATATCCGAATCTCGGATAATAATCCTTATGTCCTAATAAGACGGCCGATTTATAGCCTAGCTCTCCCGCTCGCTTATGCGCTTCACGGATCAAAGCGCTACCAACGCCAATCCTTTGGTACTTCGGTACCACCGAAACCGGTGCTAGCCCAAGAGAGATCACGCTTTGGTCTTCTGATACGATTTCCACCTTACTCATCATGAGATGCCCTATGATTTCGCCGTTTAATTCAGCGACTAAGGAGAGCTCAGGAATATAAGCGTCCGTTTTTCGTAAACGTTCTACAAGGTACGGTTCGCTTTGATCACTGTCCTCCACGTCACGGAAAGCAAGTTCCACGACTTCCCTTACTGCTTGAAAGTCGTTCTCTTGCTCTTGTCTAATCTTGATTTCTTTATTCATATGTTGCGTATCACCGGTTATCGCTCAGACCCGTATCGTGAGTCCGTTTTTATCTTCTGCGTCGAACACTGCGTACCGGAGCGGATTTTTCTGCTTTCGGAGCCTTGACAGTGGGAGCTTTTTTTTCGGAGGCAGGTTCTTTGGTTGTAGTACCTTTTCCTCTTGCGGCGCTCTTTCTGGCTTTCTTCGCGGCTTTGCTGTCTACCGCTACTTGAGTCGTATCCGGTTGATACCAGAGTGATTTCTCAAAGCTGGTTAATTGACCTTCGATACGAGCTTGCTCGTTCTTTAAGGAATCCGGTGTCGGGCAATACGCCTGCAATGGCAGATTCATCAAGTTTTGGGTCTTGATGATATCCCCCTCGAACATCCGGCGACGGAAATAGTCATCCATCGTAAAAGTCATGGCGTTATTCATATTAGACGTCATGATGTATGAATTGCTGATATACGGACGTATATTCTCGTAAGGAAGCCAGAACATAGGCATGGTTGTCTCTCCCATATCACCTGTAGAGGTAAGGATCGGGCAAATCGCCAATATCTTGACATCAAAAGCGGAATTATTCTGGTCGAAATACCATGCTTCTTTTACATAGTAAGACCGTACGTCGGCTGCAGGTATATCGCTTTCATTGATTACGAAAGTCGGTTCCTCACCCGCTCTCCCCGGTATCTCCTCATAAAGGATGTAGAAGCGATCCAGCAAATCCTTGAAGTTGATCAAATGGGCTTCGTCAAACTCCTCGTATCCGTCCAGATACTCATAGGCCTTGATCTTGTTCTCACCTAAAAGCTGGAAGATTACGGAGAAAAGATTCATCTGTCCGTTCATCGGGCGGGTCGGGTAATAAAGCGGAGCGTTCTGTTCTTTCATCAAGTCCACCTGCCGGTAGATAATACGCATCCAGCGAGCGTTCCCGATCTCTTGCGTCAAACGCTCGTTCATATCTTGGGCCCGTACGGTCAGTTCGGGTAAACCGGTATCTTTCTTATCGTTTCTTTCCCCACGGCTGGCTTGAGGCGAACGGCGACGCGTTTGTTGTTGCTGCGTAGCATCGTTCTCTGCTTCTTCTTGCGCGTGAAGAGGCATCGCTGTTAAAAAAGTGGCGGCCAAAGCGGCTATGTAATACAGATGTTTCATACTGCGAATCTTAATTTACGATTACTTCGATAGTCGGTATGGTACGTTCGATACCGTCCGGACCTTTCGCGACTACACGGGTGATATAAAAACGTTTACCCTTACTTAAATTGCGGATATAGTTTTTCTGACGTTGCGAGAAGTTGGTTCCTTCGGCCACTTCCGGGATAGCGTTACCCATGGAGTCGAAGAAAGTCAGCTCAAAACGTAATACCGTATATTTTACATTTAGCAAATCATCGTCGATAGCGGCCAGAATACCGTCAGCCTCTACCAAGCTACGTTTGGCGATCATACCTCCCTTGAACTTACGGACGTTACCGTTTTGATCCTTATACTCGATATAAGGTAGGGGATCGGGGAGGGCACGCACGCGGAAGGTAGTCTTTGCCATCTCTATGTTCCGGCCATCCGCCATACGAGCGTTTACCGTGATCACGGCTTCCGTTCCTACTTTAGACGGGCGGGCTTCCCAACCATCCTTGCTGCGGGTTAATGTGCCGTTCGTCATGGTAGCTGTCACATTACCGCTCGGTACACCCGGGACGGCGATACGCATCGGGTTGGCGATACCGGCATATAATACGTTCATCAATGTCGGGGCCACGGTAGCTGTCGGCTCGGTCACGAAATACTCGCTCTCGAAATCCCGGCGCATGATGCTGCCGTCGCTATTCGGCATCTCGATATAACCTTTGATCGGGAATGTCCCGGCAGCTCCGGTATTCACCGTGAAGACTCCTTTATTCTCGTAAGGTAATTCTTTTCCGTTTACATAGATCGTAGGACGTTTCGTAGAGTCTACCGCCGATAATACGATATTCGCCTTGTACTGGCTTCCTCGCATTACGATCTGGCTTTCCGGGATTACCTGCGCCGTGATCTGGTTCACACGGTAATCGCCAACGTCTACGCTATTCAATAAGTTCGATAAGACCTCACCTTCGGCGTAGCGAACGTCACTTTGCATTTTTGTTAACAGGGTAACAGCCGCCGCTACCGGCATATTCTCGAACAAGGCCTCTTCCCAAGTACGGGTATTGATCCCCGCTTTATGAGGGGGAGTCGTGCTTAGGTTCGCCTCCAATACGGCAGTCTTCGCCGAATCTTCGATAAAGCCGCCCATCCAGATACGATACTTATCAATTTCCGCTCTCAGCTTTTTACCTTCTCCGCTTACAGGAGAGAGCATTACACGGGAGGCGGCTTCCAAATCATCCTTATGCTCGATGCTGTTTACGTTGGCATTCTCGCCATCAGCTACCTTAGCGATACGGATCTTTAAATCTTGTATATACGTATAGAGGCTATCTGAGGCTCTTTTCACCTCACGGGCCTTCAATGCCCACTCACCCACTTTCTGGGGATTCTCTTGGTAATAAGCTTCCATCTCGTCCGCTACGATCTTGTTTCGGCGGGAGGAGTTATCGATAGAGGTTCGCAAGCTACCTTCCACCAACTCAAAACCATCCAGCACCTCCGACGACACGTTCAGTGCCATCATGGCGATGAACACCAGATACATCAGGTTGATCATCCGCTGACGGGGAGAATTGGGATTATTTGATATTCCTGCCATATTTCTTTACTTCATTGGGTTGTTTGTATACGGAGCCTGTTGTTGCTGTTGGTAACCATAGGGTTGCTGATATTGCTGTTGGTAACCGGGCTGTTGTGGCTGCTGATACATCGGTTGTTGAGGTTGTTGTTGCGGCTGCGCCGGTTGTTGGTAGCCCATATTCACGGTCATCGCTTGCAATAAACGACTGTATACTTGGTTCAATTCGGCCAGTTGACGAGTCATCTTTTCCGTCTCGTTACGGAATACGGAACTATCTACCACCGATCCGTCATACATCTCACGGATACGATTCAATCCACTATTGATGTGTTCGATAGATTCGATCTGCGAACTGATACTCTTCAACTGGATCTCATAGATGGTATTCAATCCGGATACGTTACGGTTCAATTGTTCCATCTGGTGTACGTAACCACGGGAGTTTTGGTTGATGCCATCGGAATTATCCGTGATACTCTTATAAGAGTTCAACAGTGTATCGGATACGTTCGTAAGCGAATTAGTCACTTGGCTGAAACGCTCCATGTTCTCAGACATGCCAGATAATTGCTCCAGATATTTTTGGGTAGCTTCCGTCAATTCCGCCATCTTGGAAATTTGCTCGGCCGCTCCGCTTAATTTCTTGATGCTCTCGGATAAGTTCTTGGTATCTTCTTCCGTCACGTCCAGATTACCTGCGATATTCAAGGAACCACCTCTTTGCGCGTTCGCCTTAGACGCTGCCGAACCGATATTTATTCCCCCGGCTATCTCATCGTCTTCTACATTATCCGTAGAATTGATCATGGTTGAGATCGGCGTACCGGTGAAATCCGGACGATCCATCGGGTTCTTTGATTTCAATACGGGGAAAACATCTTCCCAATGATATTCCTTGTTCGGATGCTCGAACGCCGAGATAAAGAATACGATAGACTCGGTGATCATCGCCACGAACAAGATTTGGTTAGCGTATGGTATATGTAATAACTTAAATAACGCACCGAGGATTACGATGGACGCACCCCAACTATACAGGAAGTTCAATACTCGTTTTCCTCTTTCGCTGGAGAGGAACATCTCCAGTCTGTTTTTATATCTTCTATATTTTCCCATCGTCGTATTATTGTCTTAAATGATTCAAAACTTTAAATTTATAATTCCCGCTTATTTCTTTCCCTTGGAGCGAGAGAATCCTATTTGGGTACGTGCGCAACGGAAACCGATGTAAGAACGGCTCTCGTTCTGGAACTCGAAAGTACGCATGTCCGAACGGATAAATTGTGAGACATCTTTCCAAGAACCTCCTCGCACTACTTTCTTTTTCATGGCGTAGGGATCGTTCTTGGCGGCGTTGTAACGCAGATCCGGGTTCATGTCGCTCATTTGGCTCGGGCCAGACTCGGAGTAAGACGTTGAGGTCCATTCCGCCACGTTTCCTGCCATATCGTATAACCCGAACTCATTCGGGGCGAAAGAGCCTACACGAGACGTAATCAAATGGCCATCCTCCGTATAATTACCTTTACCCGGCTTGAAGTTACCCAAGAAACAACCTTTGCTGTCTTGAAGCTCGTCGGTAGACCAAGGGAACTTATTCTCGTTCTTACCTGTACGGGCGGCATATTCCCATTCTCCTTCGGACGGAAGACGGAATGGCTCTACCAATTGTCCCGGTGGCAAGCTCAAGGATTCTTTGTATAAATTCGTACGCCATACGCAGAAGGCAGTCGCTTGTTCCCAAGAAACACCGACTACAGGATAATCATCGTAACCCGGATGAGAGAAATACATACGGGTATATGGCTCGTTGTACGCATTCTTGAAATCGTTCACCCAGCAATTCTCGTCCGGGTAGATATTGACGATACGGGTATTCAAGAAATCCCATTCGCTGCTTAACGGGCGGGTGATCGTCTCGTTGATTACACGTCCTTCATCATCGATGTAAGCGGTGTCCTTGGAGATCATGACTACCTCGTTCGGATCTACCTGAATATCCGTATTACGAACCCGGTCCGCCGGGTTCAACTGATTCTTGCGAAGGGCGGCGGCGGTATAGTCGTACCACTCGTATTTATAGATCATTTGTTTAGGGTCCAAACCTTTCTCTCCGGTAACGGGATTCGTGTAATAGACACTTTCTATCGCACGTTGCTCATCCTCGTTCGCCCGTCTCCAAGGAATCGGACGGTTCCAGTCCAAATGCGGAGTGACAGGCTCCCCGTAACGGTCTTCCGTGATCTTGAACAGATCGTTGCCTCCATAAGCCGGGTCCGCCAAGCGTTCACGGATAATAGAGTCTCTCACATAATAAACGAACTGGCGATATTTGGCGTTCGTTACCTCTGTCTGATCCATCCAGAACGCATCGAAAGAGACCCCTTTCGTCTCCGGCATGATTCCCCACAAGGAATCCTTGTCGGCGGGACCCATCTCGAACGAACCTCTTTTAACCAAGACCATTCCATACGGCGCTGGTTCATTGAACGCTACCGATCTGACACCTGTCACCTCACCGCCGGCACTCCGGAGAGATTTACCGCAGGAGGTAAGCAAGGCTACCGTTACAAGTACTAATAATACTTTTTTCATATACTATAATATACGTACACTTTTATGTCTATTTTTCCCTGTCTTCGTCTTGTTCAGCTTTAAGGCATACTTGACACATAGCTCGTGGCTACCGCTACTTGCCCGGCCTAGGGCCGTGGTCGGGAAATCAAAGGCGTAACCCGCATGGAAACGACCTAGCTTTACGCCGAACATGATGCCCACCGATTCATTCACCCGATAGGAAAAACCTCCATTAAACATCTTATTATATTCCAGCCTAGCGGTAATATCCGCATGAAAACTTTGCATGTCTGTCAGCAAGAACACCGAGGGCTGTAATTCTATCAACGGATTCTTTAATTGAATATTGTATCCACCCATTAAATTAAGTGAACGACCTATATAGGTATAGGCGTTCTCGTCCAGTTGAAGCTCCGGTTGGGTGATATGCGTCATGCCAAACCCGGCGTAAAACCGTTTATGGGTATAGTAAATACCGAAGTTCATATCCAACCCCATGCCGCTGACCTGCTCTACAGGAATGGCGGCGTCGGTCTCTTGATGGTATTCGGACTCAACCTTTATCACCTTGGTTCCGTCGAACGACTGGTTGACTAAGCCGATTTGCAGACCTCCGCTCAAGACTCCCCCGAATAATTTATACTTATAGGCGTATTGCGCCCCTACATGCGTATTCTGGAAAAGCCCGATCGCCTCGGTAAATACAACCAATCCGACACCGTGATTCGTCTTGCCTAAAGCGAGTGGCATATCCGCGGTAATGAAGAACGACTTGGGTGCCCCATGTACGCCGATCATTTCCAAGCGGGCGAGAGCCAATATATTCAAGTCCTCCGTAGCTCCGGCCACGGCCGGGTTATAATACGGTTTCGCCATGAAGTATTGACTTAAGCGTGCGTCATATTGCGCCCGTACGATTCCCGCACAAGTACACAAAAGGATCAAGATCGAAAGAAGACGTCTTCTCATTTAAACATTCACTTCACGTTGTAACTACAAACGCAGCAAATCCGGATAAATTGTATTTTCACAAAAAAACAACGAGGCAGGGGAACTCGATCGTCCGCCACCTCGTTCTTCTATTTCTTAATTTTCAATTTTCAATTCTCAATTGAACTAGTATTCTTCCTCGTTGAAGAAGAAGTCTTCTTTACTTGGATAATCCGGCCAGATGTCTTCCATGCATTCGTAAATCTCGCCTTCATCTTCCATTTCCTGCAAATTCTCAATCACTTCTAATGGCGCACCAGAACGTTGTGCATAGTCAATAAGTTCATCCTTAGTCGCAGGCCAGGGTGCGTCTTCCAATTTTGAAGCTAACTCTAATGTCCAATACATAGCTGTCAAGTATTAATAACCGCCGAAGCGATTTGGTTCTCTATTTTTCCGCGAAAATATGATTTTATTTATTATACGCAAGTATAATCCCAAATAATTTCTTTACCGTTATTATTTATGCATTCTTTTCGTGCCAGAACGAAGAAATAATCCGATAAACGGTTCATAAATATCAATACAGGCTCCTCAACGGGGCAATTCTCGGCCAAGCGATAGATTTGTCGCTCGGCACGACGGCAAACGGTGCGGCAAACGTGTGCGAGGGCGGCCGAGCGGCATCCTCCCGGTAGGATGAACGCGTGCATTTTCGGCAGCTCGTTATCCAGACGGTCTATCTCCCGCTCGATACGCTCGATGCTCTCGGGCGTTACCTTGCTCTCGATTTTCAATTCCGTGGTCGCTTGATCCGTGGCTAGGTAAGAACCGATCGTGAATAGCTTATGCTGGATGAATGATAAGAAATCAGTATCTTTCTCATCATTCAAGGCCGTGATTAATAATCCGATAAAGGAGTTCAGCTCATCTACGGTGCCATAGCTCTCGATCCGATCGTGCGCTTTCGACACGCGTTGTCCACCTACCAGTGAAGTGGTTCCTTTATCGCCTGTTCTGGTATAGATAATACTCTTCTTCATATCTGACTTGTTTTGAATCCTAAAAATAAACAATATAATCTCGTTTGTGCAATTTCTTGTTGAATAAGACAATCCCTAGCGAGTAAAGATCTAAGGTGACCGTCACTTCCGGACATGCGCAGATCTCTTCCCAAAGTTCACGCATCTTACGGCTCGCCTTGATTCCCTCAAAAACGAATACCGTATCGTTGTGCGCGTATTTCATACATTCATTAAACAGCCAGAGGTTGTTATGTTGTTCATATAAAGTGTTGAAAAAAACAAAATCTAAGCTATTTATGTCATTTAAGGCTTGGGGAAGCAAGTCCTTATAATTACCGATACGCAAATCGACGGGATTACGTCCCTCTTTAGCGAATGCTTGACGGGCAATCGTGGCGAATTCCGGTACATTTTCCAAGGCGATACATTTCAATCCCGTGGCATAGGAGGTTAGATATAAGGTAGACAGCCCCATCGTGGTTCCTATCTGGAGGATATTCTTGGACTTGAAATAGTTTGTTAAACGGAATAATAAGGCGCCATGCTTGGGCCGGATGGATTCCCGTTTTACGATCTCGCTGATGGAACGGGTCTTTCGTTTCCCTTTGTTCTGCCGGTCTGGATAGGTGATCTCTCCTTCCCTGAATAATAACTGCTTACGTAAAAGCTCTATATCATAGAAACTATAATAAGAGCATTTTTCCTCGATGACCTTCGTGATGAGGTTAAAAACGAAAGGCGAATGTACTCCGAATCCTTTACGGTAACGGATGCTGCGGTACAAGAGCGATCCTTTTCGTAATGTATTAACCTTTGGTAGTATTTGCATTTCTTTTTGTCATTGGGCAATGAGACCTTGCCATTTACCGCGAACTTACATAAAAAAACGCAATTAGCATAAGCCTCTAGTCATTAAACGGGGTTATAATGACTTGTGTCATGCGGATGGCACAGCCGTGCCATAAAGGTGGCACCAGCGTGCCATCGCAGTGGCACAGTCATGCCATCAGCGTGGCACTAGCTTTATCTTAGAAACTGGCTTTCTCCGGTTCTGGGCGGATATAGGTTAATATCTGCCCGCTTAATTGAAGCAGCGAGATCTCACAGATCTTGGTGGAGTATTCCGCCACGGAAAGACGCTCCTCCGCTTCCAGCAGACTGTTTTGTGCCTCACGCAATTCGATACCAGACAACTCGCCAAGTTTATAGCGGTCGATGGCGATCCGGTAGTTCTCTTGGGCGGCTACGAGGTTCTCTTTCTCTAGGCTCCATAGGTCGAGGTTGTTTTTATAGGCCATCCAGAAGTTGCTCATGTCCGCACGCAGGGCAAGTTCCAGTTCTTGGATGCGCAATTGCTGGTTCTCGATTTGGATGCGGGCGTTGCGTTGCTCACGTTTCCGGTTGAAACCATCGAAGAGGCTCATACCGATGGTCACGCCGTAATTAAGCCCCTGCCGTTGTTGGAGGTCGTAATTGCCCACTTCCGTCCAGTTTGCCGTGTAGCCGTAGCCTGCGTTTAGCTTGACATAGGGATAATAGCGGCTTTTTACCTTTTTATAATCAAGCTCAGACAACGTCTGGTTCTTTTGGGCGATCAGGAGTGAGGCGTTGGCTTCGAGGGTATTCTTCCATAGATCTACCTCGTCGAGGAACGGGTTCGGGTAGATCAAGGAGTCCTTGATCTGGATTTCCTCCTCCACATTATTTAATGCCATCAACTCGTTCAGGCGGATACGGGAGGTATGCACGACCTCCAATTGGTTTAATACCTTGGAGCTATCCGAGTTGAAGTCCACTTGAGCCTGTTGCAAGTCCAGACGGGACATGGAGCCGATATAATACCGTTCTTCCACGATCCGTAAACGCTCCTTGGAAAGATCCAAGGTGGAACGGAGGTTACGCAAACGGATTTTCTGCCGGATCAGGTTGTAGTACTCGCTGGAAAGGTTGGCTACGAAATCCTCGATGGTCATGCGGGTGTTCAGTTCCCCCATTCGCTGTAATTCTTTCAAGCGAGAGTATTCGGCTTGGATACCGAAACCGTCGAAAACCGTCCAGTTAACGTTTAGTCCGACGTTGCCCGTCTCGCTGTTTATACCATTCGCCTTCTCGATCGATCCGTCTTGCAGGCTGTTACGGTTGTTATTGATATTTCCGCTGAATCCGCCGCTCATATCTACGGTAGGCAGATAACCGGCGTTTCCCGGGGTGGCGTTATTGTCGCTGATCTGTTGCTCGTTACGAATGATACGGATGGAGTAGTTCTGCTCTAATCCGGTTTCGATACACCGTTTCAGATCGAATAGTTGCTGCGCTTCCGCCATAAAGAGGGAAGAGAAGGCAAATAATAAGGTATATACATATTTCTTCATAAATCTACAACTTGGTGTTTTGTTTTTTTCGGTTGGTGGATATAAATGAATACATGGCCGGTACGATAAACAGGGTCAAGAAGGTCGATACCAACATTCCGCCTACTACCGCTACACCCATGGCGATACGCCCTTGGGCACCCTCGCCAGTAGCGTATACCAATGGCACCAAACCGAGGATGGTGGATACGCTAGTCATCAAGATCGGGCGCAGACGCTGGGTCGCGGACAAGCGGATCGCTTCCGGCAAACTAAGTCCCGACTCTTGCCGCTGATTGGCGAACTCTACGATCAAGATACCGTTCTTCGCCACCAAACCAATCAACATAATGATACCGATCTGGCTGAATATATTCATCGTGATACCCGAATAACTCATGAACATCAACGCACCGGCGATAGCCAAAGGTACGGTGAACATCACTACCAACGGGTCCTTGAAACTCTCGAACTGGGCGGCCAACACCAAATAAATCATCAACAAGGCCAAGATCATGGCGAACATTAAACTGGAAGAACTCTCACGGAACTCTTTCGACTCGCCGGAAAGAGCGGTACGGAAGCTACCATCCAGCACCTCCGAGGCGATACGGTCCATCTCGTCCAGACCATCGCCGATCGTGTATCCTTTATTCAATCCACTGGAAACCGTCGCCGATACGAAACGGTTATAGCGATACAATTGGGGCGGCGCCACGTTTTCCGTAACCTTAACCAAGTTATCCAGCTGGATCATTTCCCCATTGTTACTACGTACATAGATCGATTTTAAATCGACAGGGGTATTTCGTTGCTGGCGGTTGATCTCGCCCAATATCTGGTATTGCTTACCATTCATATAGAAGTAGCCCATACGCTGTCCGCTCAACGCATATTGCAAGGTCTGGGCGATGTTGCGGGTGCTGACGCCCAATAAGGAAGCCTTATCCCGGTCGATCTCGATACGTGCCTCCGGCTTGGTGAAGCGCAAGTTCACGTCCGCCATCTGGAAGACCGGGCTCTCGTTCACCTTTTGCATAAACGTAGGCAGGAACTCTTGCAGTTTATCCAAGGTCGGGGCCTGCAGTACGTATTGGATAGGCATACCGCCCCGGCGTCCGCCGAAGGTGGATTGCTGTTGTACGAAGGCGCGGGCCAAGGTCTCTTTGCGGACTTCTTTCGACAAGGTCTCGGCGATCTCCATCTGCGAGCGTTCCCGTTCCTTGATATCGCTTAATATGAGGTTTAGCGAACCTCCTCCTTCCCACGAGCGGGTCATGATGGATTGCTTCTCGGGAGCGATGGAGTCGGCTATTTGCTCGATACGGTCCGCGTAGTCGCGGATAAACTCGAAGGTAGCCCCTTCCGGCCCGCGCATATTCACGGAGATCATGGAACGGTCCTCCAAAGGCGATAACTCGGAACGAATGTTCTTCCAGAAGTACCCGATCGATCCGAAAAGAAGGATAACGATAGGGATCGACCATATCTTATGGTTCAAGAACGCGTTCAACGACTTGGCGTAGATCGTGTTCAATCCCTCGAAGAACGGCTCGGTCTTCCGATAGAACCAGTTTTTCTTCTCTCTCCTCTTCAATAGCTTGGTAGCCAACATCGGTGTAAACGTAAGGGCCACGAACGAGGAGATAGCGACCGAACCGGCGATCACGATACTGAACTCCTTGAATAAGCGCCCCGTCATACCTTCCATAAACACGATCGGCAAGAATACGGAGATCAGGGTGATCGTGGTAGATACCACGGCGAAGAAGATCTCTTTCGATCCTTCGATACCCGCCTCTTTCGGTGACATGCCTTGCTCGATACGTACATATATATTCTCCGCCACCACGATCGCGTCGTCTACCACCAGACCGACCGAGAGCACGACCGCCAACATCGTCAATACGTTGACGGAGAATCCGGAGATATACATCACAAAGAAAGCTCCTACCAACGATACGGGGATAACGACGACAGGAACCAGCGTGACCCGCCAGTCGCGGAGGAACAAGAAGATAATCAATACGACCAAGAGGAAAGCCTCGTAAATCGTCTGTTGTACTTCACTGATAGAGGCCCGGATAAAGCGAGTGTTGTCATACATCATCTCGATCGTGACATCTTCCGGCAGGTCTTTTTGTAATTGCTCGATACGCTTGTAGGCTTCGTCGGCGATCTCGATATGGTTGGCTCCCGGTTGGGGGATGATAACGGTCATAACCATTGGCTCGCCGTTCTTCTTCAGTAAGCTCCGCAAGTCCTCGGGAGCTACCTCCGCACGTCCGATATCACTGAAGCGCACGATGTTGTTGTTGTCTTCCTTGATAATTAAATCGTTGAATTCCTTGGCGGTATGCATCAATCCTAAGGTACGTATGGATAAGGAGATCGTATTTCCCTCGATACTACCGGAAGGAAGCTCCACGTTCTCGTTATCGACGGCGTTTTTCACGTCCATCGGGGTCACTCCGTAACCCGCCATCTTGATTGGGTCCAGCCATAGACGCATGGAATACCGTTTTTGTCCCCAGATATCCACGCCACTCACGTTCTCGATGGTCTGCAAGCGCTCTTTCACCGTCAGCTCGGCGATCTCGCTCAACTCCATCAACGAGCGTTTGTTGCTTCGGATGGCGATCTGCATGATCGGGGAGGCATCGGCATCCGCTTTCGATACCGTAGGTGGGTCGCAGTCACGGGGAAGGTAGCGTTGGGCACGAGATACCTTATCACGTACATCGTTCGCCGCCGTCTCCATATCCACGGACAACTCAAACTCTACCGTGATACGGCTGCTGCCTTGGCTACTCACGCTACTCAATGAACGGATACCCGGGATACCGTTGATATTCTGCTCCAACGGCTCGGTGATCTGGTTCATGATCACGTCGGCGTTCGCTCCGGGATAAGATACGTTGACCGAGATAATCGGCTGGTCTACGCTCGGGAACTCCCGGACGCCAAGGAACCGGTAACCGATAAAGCCGAACAGGAGGATGACCAGCATCATCACTGTCGAGAGTACGGGCCGGTTTATACTGGTTTCTGAAATATTTGCCATCGTTCTTCTCCTTATTCAGTCAAGTTGTCAATAGAAACTTTCATGCCGGTACGTAACTGCATCACGCCGGACGTGATCAGCGTATCGCCCACATTCAACCCTTGCAATACCTGTACACGGCTCTCGGTTCGAATACCGATCGTGATCTCTTGAGGCTCGGCCACGCCGTTCTTATATAAGTAAACGATGTCTTTTCCCATCTCGGGGATAACGGCCTCGCTGGGGATGGCTAAAGCGTCCTTGATCTCCCGCTTGCTGATCTCGACGGAGGTATAACGGCCGGGTAAGATATTCTCGCCCGGATTCGGGTAAGTGGCACGTACTTTCAAGGTACGGGTCGCCATATCTACCTTGCTTTCCACGGCGTAAACGGTCGCCTTATAGTTCTGCATCATACCGTCTTTCTCCATGCGGAATAGGATCGGGGTTCCGTCTTGTACCTCGGCTGCGTAGCTCTCGGGGATGGAGAACTCGATTTTCAAAGGGGATATCTTGGTCAACTTGGCGATTACGGAAGAGGAGGAGGTAACGTACGCGCCCTCACTCACGGAGCGAAGTCCGATGATTCCATCGAAAGGAGCCCGAAGCTCTGTCTGGGCGATATTCGCTTTGACTAGCTCGATATCCGCCATTAGCTTCTCGTATTCGGTGGCTACTTGCTCGTAGGCCTCTTGGCTGACGGCGTCTTTCTCCAACAAGGTACGTTGGCGATAGACACGATCCTTGGCTAAAGGAACTTGAGCCTCCAGCTTCTTTAGCTGGGCTTGCAGCGGCTTGTCATTGATTTTGGCCAACAGATCGCCCGCCTTTACGTGGGTACCTTCCGTGAAATAGATTGCTACCACCTTACCGGAGGACTCGAAAGCCAAATCCACCTCTTCGTCCGGAAGGGTACTCCCGGTACTCATGATCTTATCGGTTAATGATTGGTATTTCAATACCTCGGCGTTGATGTTAAGTGTCTGGTTTCGCAGGCTCGTGCCCGATGTGGGTACGACGGAAGCGGCATCTTGGGATGCCTTGAACTTGTTTTTCAATTGAGGGTAAGCGATCATTCCCGCTATCATTAATAAGATAGCCGCCGTAACTCCCCATTTCGCTCTCTTTGTCATCATGTTCTCGTATGGTATTTACTGATAATTTACACTCGTTACTCCAAAATATATAACTAAACGCAAGTTTAGACTCCCCTTTCGTAAAAAGGTTTAATCAAAGATATTATTTTTTTGAGAGATGAATCCCTGATTGGGAAGAACGGGAAAAATAAGGGAATTAAAACGAATCTAGGGAGGAAGTCTGATCTGTGATAGAAAGGGTGTCAATACCACATATTGATATCTACCTGATATAGACGATACAATCCGGTTCAAGTAGATATCAATCGTGCAGCTCTCTTATTTCAGAGCTTCAATTTCTTCAAGGGAAAGGCCGGTGGCCGAGGAAATTTGTTCTATACCGAGTCCCATCCTCTTTAGGTTGAGGGCAATGGATCGTTTACCTTCCTTCAAGCCTTCCGCCCGGCCTTCCTCCATCGCTTTCTTTCGGCCTTTCTCTACGGCGAAGTCCAAGGTGTTGTAATAATCGTTATAGATCTTCCACTCCTCCTCGTACTGCGCCCGTTGCTTGGGAGTGAGGTTTGCCATCGAGCCGATCCGTTCCAGTCGCTCGAAGATGGCCTTGCGTGCCTTGAAAGGCATTCTGTCTAAAGTATCCATATGTTTCAATACATAAATCCAACGTTCAAAATCTGTCTCACATTCTTCCTCCTCTTTCTTGAATCGGGGAAGCTCGATATAGATCTGGCGGAACTTGGGGTTGAATACCTCCCTGGTCTCCCGGTCCGCCAAGACGATGTCTCTTCGGAATTTCCCCTTGTTTCCGGTTCCTTTTCCCTCCTCCAATGTGAAGTTTAAGAAAAAGACCCCGTATACGGCCGCCAATTTATAGTCCCATACCCCTTTGATCCCTTGGTCTACCACCGATCGTGCGAGATAATACAAGGTACGATCCTTGAAATAGGGCTGTTCCCGGTTCTGCATCTCGATGATAATCCGCTCCCCGTTGCTTGTCTCGCAGTGAATGTCAAATATCACTTTTCGCTCCAAAGCCGTCTCCGGCATTTGCTCGTTATTCATGATTCGCAGATCCGTGATGACATGCTCACCGGCTAACAGGTCGTTCAAGAACTCGATTAATATGTCCTTGTCTACTTCCCTCCCGAAGATGTGCTTAAATCCCCAATCGGTAAAGGGGTTGATAAATTTTCCCATAGTGTTTATAGGTTTTAGTGATTAATAATGAATGATTATATATAATGAGACAGGCTATCCTGTCTTCCGGTTGTAAAGATACAATCTTTTTAATACGAAAGGCTTAGTTTTGGCTTTTAAAAAAACACGTACGTGTTTTTGGGGGATATAATGGTGATAGGTGGTGTAAGGCAACGCCAGTAGTGCCGTTAGGTATCGTGAATAATATGGCGACACTGATACTCACACAAGGTGCGCATGAAGAAAGTATCTTAGTTTCATCGCCCCATGCACCTAAGATACTTCGCCAATGAACTTAGGATACTTTCTCAATGAAACAAAGATACCTTGTTTTTGTATTAAAAAATAAGATTGGCTACTGCCCGAAGTTCTTCCTAATTTTGCGTGGCTAACAGATACGCCTATCCCGACTGAGTTTCTACTGCCCCGTTATTCACTAGACAAGCATTGAATTATATGTTTGTGGTATTCGCTATGATTACCATGTGAATGTTTGTATTTTATATTTATTATGCGGTATGGATGGATACCATATATAATGTACATGCGTACATTATATAAAAGGTATAAATGACTAGTTTAAACGATCGATTCTTTTAGTCATTTGCAAAGGTACGCGTTTCTTCGATACCTGCAACCCTTCCGGGCTATTTTTTTATCACTTATCCTCTTTCTTATCAATAGGATAGGTTATCCTTTACGAAACAACCGATTCCTTCAACAAACCTCCTGTTCCGACACTAAAAAAACGCAAGATTTAGACGATCGTTTAGACTAGTCGTTTACTAATGACGATTAGCCATCGAGAAGAAGGTAAGTGCTTAATTAACACTATTATTAATATTAAATTTTAAATTATGAACAAGAAGTTTACTATGCTTTTGGCTAGTGCCATGCTTGCGACTGCTTTCTCGGCAGGGGCAGCTGTAGACGCTAAAAAAGGGGATGCGATCTTGTTGAAGTCTGGCACTGATAATTTGTCAGCTTTAACGGGGACTAACTTTGGGAAATTGGGCCTAACCAGTACTCCTGCCGATCTTAATGATTGGGAATTAAAGGGCTTAAATGGTGCTACTTGGACTGTTTCTGCAAAGAAGAACACTCTAGGTAGAGATATTTATTCTTTTGAGAATAAAGCTACAGGTTTAACGCTTGCTGTTGATCCTACCATAGCTATTGATGCAGATAAGGCTGGTGTCGGTGCGAAAGCTTTGACTTTGGGCGGTACCGCATCAGAGTGGGTGGCTGAAGGTGATAAGTTGGTTTCTTATTTCACGGGAGACTCTGTTGTTTATATCGCAAAGAACGGAGGTGATCTTTATTTGGAAAAAACAACAAAAGCTAAATTAGGCTCATCTAAAGCTATTGATCTGTCCTCTGCTAAGAATTTTCCTGAATCAATGATTTTGGATGCAGCTGACTTGAACACGTTATTGCAATCAGTTCCTACTGCTACTTTCTTTGGTTTGAATATGAACCCTAGTGTCTCTACTGGCAAAGCAAATCGGTTGACAGACACTCCTCTTAAGGCTACGGACGTAAGTGGTGCTGGTAATTGGGTAACTTTACAAGCCAAAGATAAAAAAGTGAAGGTTGATGGTGAGGATCAAGATGCCTATGTTGTCGTTGATACCGCTTATTATGATGGTACTGAGACTAGTAAGTTCTTGCAACTTAATTACGATGCTTTCAAAGCGGACAATCGTGAAGAAGGTTCTTATTACTTTAAGTTTACTTATAACGCAGCTAAAGATGAATTATATATTCAAGTTCAGAAGGTAGCTTATAAGCTTACGAAAAATGCAGGTGAGACTGATGCGGACTTTGCTAAGTATATCAAAGAGAATAACAACAATTCTTACTGGAGCATTCAAGATGAAGAAAACCCTCGTACGTTAGCGACCAAAACTGATAAGTTTATCTACATGGCTAGATTGGCTGGAACGAATGTCTTGACTATCAATACGGATGAGACAGATCTAACTGGTACTTCTGCACCTGTAGCTATGGCTAATGTTCAGAAAACAGTTGTCAAGCTTGGCACGAACTTCTCCGGATTGACGCTTACTACGATCCCTGATGGCGTATATTTGGTACAGTACAAGGCCTCGGCAGGAAATCCGAAAATCAAACAAAATGGTTTATATGCTTTGGCAAACTTAGCAGGAAACTTGGGTTGGGCTAATTTGGCTCGTAACCAAGAGTTCAAGCATATGCCTGCCGCTCAATGGGTAGTGGATAAGAATGGCACTTCTTCTACTGCTATGGTTACGATTGATAATCGTGAGTTCAGTGATGTTTCTAATACAAGTGTTCTTCCGTCTCAAATGACTCAATTCTATGCGGTGGAAGGTAGTGATGATGTATTCTATTTCAATGGTAGTGTAGCTGATACTTTGAGTTTTATCAAAGTTGATGAGGCATTGGTTAAGGATACAAAATTAGGTTATAAGTATGTAACGGCTGAAGAAGCTTCTGTTCAGACATATTTGTTCAACTATTTGCATGGGCTGGCGTTGAATAAATATCTGTATACTCCGGCAGGAAAAGACTCTATTGTTCGTGTAGACGAGAATGGAGAGAAAGCGAACTTCCGTTTGACTTTGATCGCAAAGGATGACAAATATGGTTATAAGGATGGTTTGGTAAGAAACGCTTACTATGTTTCTGACGGAAAAGGTCGTTATATCTCATTCGACGGTGTAGCGAATAAGTATATGATGAAATCAGTTCCGACTCCTTTCTTCTTGAAAGAGAACAATTGCATTGACGGTACTCATTATTATACTTTGGTAGAAGCTAATTTGCGTTCTGAGGTATTGGTTAAAGAAGGTAACAATGATATCGCATTATCTTGGTACCCTGCTTCGGAAAATGGTAAAAAGGTTGCTGATGCTAAGACTTTTGCTGCACTGAATACAAAGGAGGTAACTCGTAGTTATGAGCAACCGGATGGTTCCACCGTCACAGTAAAATATTACGCCGATGCAAATGGTAATATTGCGAGCGCTCCATATTATGATAAGGATGGTAATCGTTTGATTGTGGATGGTAATGAAATTGGTGATGTATATGCTTATAAAGCAAAGGATGGCGTTGTATCATTACAAAAAGCATTCAATTCGATTTCTCGTTCAAATTCTTGGGACTATGCATCTGTAAAAGTATCTGTTGACGACAATACTCTTGATTTGACTGAGGGTACTTTAAATGATAAGTTCTATTCAGAGATCCGTACCTCTGCATTCGCCGTATCAAAAGACGACTCTCCATTGTACCGTCGTTTCAACAACGCTGCGTTAGGCGAGAGTGAAACCGCTGATAGCTTGTTCTTCGTAGAGAAGATCCGTAAGGAATACTTGATGGATGAGTGGAACAAGAACTTGACAGACAAGAATGTCGATTACGCTGGTATCTGGAATAAGGAGAAAGCTGACGGTAAATTAGGATTCATCGTTGATACCGCTTGGGTTAACCGTGGTAATGGCGATATCAAGCCGCAATATTTGATCTCTGTCGCTCGCAATGATCAAGCCGGTACTCCGGGTATTCCTTGTACGTATGAGCATAATCACTTTGATAACGCTGGTAATCCTGTTGACGCAGCGCATTGCTCTCATGCAACTCAAGGCCATTCAGGCTTCGACTACGGTAAGTATTTGGTAAGCTTTGGCGACTCTGCCCTTATTAAGGGCCATGAATTGAAGGTTCCGTATATGGATATCGATGGTGGTTATACTCGCGTAGGTTTTGTTAAGGCAATCCACGCTGGTGACAGCTTGTTCGTCTTGACACAAGGTTTTGAGAACATGGATCCGGCTACATTGGATACAGCTACGATTATCAATGCTTATAAGAAGAGCAAGAGCGAGAACTTTATCGTGAATTTACAGGGTGACAACCACAAGAACGTAACTTGGTCATTCCGCTATGTAAACCCGGATAAGGCTGGTGCTGTAACGGAAGAGGGTGCTGATAACGAATTCTTGTTCGAGTCGAACATCTATAACGAGGCAGGCGTTGCTTCTACAGGTAAGGCTACTAAGGGCTTCGATAAGACCGTTGCCGGTTCAATCGCTCCTTCTTACGCCGCATGGTTGAAGATGCAGAATGGTTGCTTGGTATTAACTCGTGGTGATTCAGAGTTTAGCGCAGCTAAGACTGGCTCTGACGGTGCTTTGATCTTCAACGCATACCAAAAGACTGACGCTGAGGATATGGTAACATCTATCGAAGGCGCTAACGCTGAAGGTGTATCTATCATCACTGGCAACGGTACTGTAACTGTTCAAGGCGCAGCCGGTAAGTCAGTAGTTATCACGAACATCTTAGGTAAGGTAGTCGCAGAGACTGTTCTTACATCTGATAACGCTACAATCGCCGTACCTGCTGGTATCGTAGCTGTGGCTGTTGATGGCGAGGAAGCTGTTAAGGCTATCGTAAAATAAGATTTATAAAGAAATAAAATAAATCGAAAATACATTCCCGTGCGGGTAACCAAGTACTCCGTGATGGATGAACAAGCGGGAATGGATTAATATTAATACTAAAGTAATAAATTAAAGTTCATCCGTCGTTACCTCCGTGAGGAGAGAGGGCGGTAAGAATAAGTCTTGGTTGGCATTGTATATGCCGCCAAGACTTTATTCCATATGTTGTATTGTTAATCTAAAAATTAAAGGATATGCAGTTTAGTTGGTGGTACCTTTTTGTTTCTATCCCTGTGATATGGTCTTTATGGATAGGTTTCCGGGTCTTTAGGGGGATAAATAAACCAAGTGATTTCTTCTGGTATCCGGAAGGAATGTCATCAGAGAAGTTGAGGGATTCTTTGACCGCATCGAATATCAGTGTAGGTTCTGCTATCTTTGCGTTTTTGAGCTTTGGATATTCTTATAAGCTTGCCGCTTTTATCTCTCCTTTGACATGGCTGCTGGGTTTCTTTATCTTGTATAAGGTATTTCCTCGTATAGAAAATTCGGAAAAGAGAACATTGCATGGCTTTTTGGCCAATCGTTATGATAGTCGATTTATCGGTTATTTCGCTTCTTTGTTATCGATCATCGGATTCTTGGGTACCTATGGTATAGAGATCTTGGTTGGGATAAAGATCGCTAATGTCCTTTTCCCTAATGTCTCCTCTATTTATATTATCTTGGGTTTGAGTCTGGTGGTGTGTACGTATACTGCACTAGGAGGTTTTAAGGCTGTTATTGATACGGAAAAGATGCAATTGTGGTTTTCATACGTCGGGATTGCTGCCGTTTTTGGATTCTTAATATCTCATAATGAGAATGTATTGAGTCTTGAGACATTGGCTTCGGACCATTGGGGATTTTCAAACTTATCAGTGTTATTTGTCCTTTCATTAATTGTGGTGAATGTACCTTGGCAGTTGATCGATATGTCCGTTTGGCAACGAGTCTGTTCCATGCGAGATCAAAAGGATATAAAGAAAGGATTGTCACAATCTATTTACTCAATTGGAATCTCTTGGTGTGTGTTGATTTCATTGGGTGTTTTACTGAATTATTTTCCGGACTTTACGGCTCCTTCGAATAATGATTACGGTTCCTTGCTATTGAGTTATCTCCAAGAACCTTGGGCGTTTGCTCTGTTTGCGGCGGGCTGCTTTGCCGCATTAGTGTCTACGGCAGATACATTATTGATTGCTTCTATACAGACTTTTGTTTTTGATATATTGTATCCTTCACATTCATTGAAGACGATAGAAGATACAAATGACCCGGAGAAAATGAAGGGTTTATTGCGCTATGGAAGGAAAATGGTTTATTTATTCGGACTTATCAGCCCTTTGTTCATTTACTTGGTTAGTATTGTGATACCGGGTGTTCTGGATTTGTTTTTTTTAGTTTATAGTGCTCAGATCATATTGCTTATACCGATTTGCGTGGCGATATTCCGTAAGGATTGTGTACGGATGAGAAAGTATGCGATATTCTCTCTTTCTGCTGGTTTCTTGGCTTCTGTATGCATGATGGTGTGGATGCTTTTTCATCCGGTGGAATACGTTTATCTGTCGGCTCCACTTGTTTCGATTCTGGTTTCTGCGATACCTTGGTTTTTTATTAAGAAAGGAGAAGGTTATGATACTGGAGTTAACAAAAGGTGAGATTTTCGAACTAATGGTTTCAGCTTTAGGAGGATTCCTATTGTTATGTAAATGGATGAAATCTACGAATATGCGAAAAGTAAGGGAATACCTTGAAAAACAGCCCTTAGATGGGCTTTCGGATTGCAGTTGTTTGGGGGATTTTATGAAGCGGTCTTCTTGTAAGAAACTGTTTAACTATTATTTTTTATATAGGCTTGTCTCCATTTCTTATTATTTGCTGCCGGTTGTTTTTTTGTTCTTTTTTCTTGTTGATGCATTTTATTTGTATAACTATTTTCTTGTTGATGGATCTGAAGTATTCGAGAAAGCTTGTGTTCCGATGCAGCAAAGTGTATTGATATTTATTTTTGAATCAGTGGTTGTTATGTTCCCTCTTGTTTTAGGAGAGTGGATTAAAAGAAATACTTATGAGCCTCTTGTATGAGCGACGATTGGAGTCTTGCTATATAGAACGAATATATCCGTATTCGGAATCGAATGCTTTTTTAGGAGTGAGTATTTGCTCTCGTTTATTTTCAGAGAAGACTTTGATTGCTCTGTTTGATTGGTGCAAGGTAAATGTCAAATCTGTTTATGTATTAATAGCCGATGAGATACAAATGTACACTTTTATGGCTTCTAAAGGTTTGGAACGAAAAGAGGCTTGTGCGAAAGCTTTGCAAATAGGCGATATAAAGTATCGATTCATAGAAAGGGTTATCAAGAAAGGTGACTATGACAATGTTCGATTGCTTTCTTGGAAAGCGGTAGCCTTAGAGCCTCGATTCAAGACTTTATTGCAAAGACTTAGATTATTATATGGAACTGAAATCCTTTTTCGGCGGGAAGTTATCAAGCAGATTCTAGAACGTAACAGGCGGTTGCCGGAAGGTTTTCGTTTTGCAAGGATCGACTCTTCTGATTATGATCTAGCTTCTCTTTATATACTGAACGAACTGGCGGTTATTTTATATTTCCATTTATATTTTGATCCGGTGTGCCAATATCAAATCTCACCTTTACCTATGACCCCTTTATTGGAAATCTTGTATGACGGTACTTTTTTGAAAGACTTGCTTGTGCCTAAAAAGGATATTGGTTATATAGAAATTATGGAGGAGAAGGATCTCACTGGCAGAATGATTAAGGTTAATACAAAAGGGGCACCCTTATAGATAGAACCGCCCCTCCTTATAGTTGTAGATAACTCCTTTACTTTTTTGTGAGTTCGTTATAGCTTATGTATGACTTTCATTAACTGCTCGCCCAAGCCAATTGTATAGCCTTGAGAGACAAATACGACACGGTTGAACGTATCGGCGATCAAGAAGATCGGCAAGGTATTGGCGTTTTGCAATTTCATCGCTGTAGCCATCTCCTTTTGGATCGCCCCGTCGATATCCAGACCGTATGTGATCGTGCCCGGTAAATCGCCGAACTCTTTCGGATCGAAGTTCTTATAGCCCTTCTCGTCAGGGAAGAGAAGCACGATGCCTCGTCCCCAATCTTCTAGTTCCTTCTTCACGGCGGCGATATCACGCATCGCATGGTTTGTCGGTTCTTGGCGGGAGCCTAGAAGCGCTACGATATAGTAGCCACGTCCGGTAGTAGCTAGCAGGCTGGTCTCCTCACCGTTGTCCGCACGTTTGAACTTATTCTCGGAGTTGAAATTACCGATCACCTGTATCTCGTCCTTGCTTTCACGCATTTCCAATTGGATCGGGGTGGTCTTGTCTGCCTCCACATTGAAAAACTCGATCTCGGCCAATACGCTACCGTTTGCCATACGAGTACCGGTCACTAACATATAATTACCTTCATCCATGGATAACGGTTTCTTCAGTAATCCGCTCCAAGTATCTCCCAAGCCCATATCCACATTACCGCCTCTCTCGAAATTCAAGGTCTGTAAAGTACCGTTCGGCAAAACCTTGGCGATCGTGAAGTGACTGTAATATTTCGGGTCTTGCAGCGCCTTGATTGGTTGGTAAGAAGCGATTACCTTGCCTTGTTTAGCGGTCGTCTGTACGGCAGCCTCGAAATCGACGTCTACCCAAGCGTTGTCCTTGAAGTACTGGATCTTGCGGGCTACCGGCTCGATACGTGCCGGAATACCTAAGCTACGAGCCACGGCCACGAAGAAGATATTACGGGAGCCCTTATCAGCGATACGGGATTTCCATACACCCATCGGCATGATCGGAATACGTTGTGCGTTTAGCGCGTCGTTAATGGAGACGTTATTCTTCACCCAATCCACCAATGCCTGTGGATTCTCTACGGCTTGTTTCGCAAGGGAAGGCTCAATGTTTGCAGCGAAGAAACTCTTATAAGGAGTCAGGAACTCATTGGCCACACGAGGATTCATGATATATTCATTGAACCATTCGCTTTGAACGGCCGGCGTATTGTTTAAATGGTCCGCAAAGACAGACGCAGGTGTATCACGTAGATCCTTAGCGGATACGACATCCAATAAAGCCATCGCTTGCGCACGCTTCTCGGCGGGAGTCTCCCGTAAGAACTTCTCGATCTCCATCCAGTTACCACGGCTACCGATCATGAAATCCTCTGTCTTCATCGGGTCGATACCCAATTCTTTCGCTAAAGCCTCCGCTTTCTCTTCCGTATAGAAAGTGGCTACATATTTATTACGGATAGCGTCTTCCTCCAATAAGCGTTTGGCGTTCGCCTCCTTTTGCTCCGGTGTAACTTCCGCTGGGATAGAGCCGTCCACCGGTGGTATGATATCTAGGGCGATCGTCTCCACATCTCCCGGTTTCTTGTTCAAGGCGATCGTAACCTCTCCGTCTTTGCCGAAAGAGACCTTGCTGTAGCCGAACTTGCCGTCCTTGCTGGCCCATACCAACATATCCCCTTTTCCGGCGGATAATGAGCATTTGCCATCCGCGTCCGTCTTCTTGCGGGCTACGCTGTTGAACTCGGCATAATTATAAATCTTGAATTCTACCAAAGCGTCCTTCACCGGCTTGCCATTGGCATCCGTAACCGTGATAACAGCTTTAGCCGAAGGTGCGTAATTATCGATCACGTTGATCTCGGTATACCCATCGGTACGTTCCATGACATCCTCCGGGCCATTGTATTTACCGAATACTTTCGTATGCATCAACATACCCCGGTAAGCAGGGCCGTTGAACCAACCCAGATTCAATACCGGTTCGGGCTCGCAAGCGCCGAGGAAATACCATTTACCATTCACCCAAGCTTCTACCCATGCGTGGTTATCATCCGTATGCGCCCAGCGAGGCGTATATACCTGACGCGCGGGAATACCCACGGAACGTAAAGCGGCTACCGTGAAGGTAGACTCCTCGCCGCAACGACCGTAAGCGGTCTTTACGGATGCCAAAGGGGAACTTGTGCGCCCATCGGAAGGGGTATAGATAACCTTCTCATGACACCAGTGATTCACTTCCAGTACGGCATCGTACAACGAGAGACCCTTCACCCGGTCTTTCAACTCATCAAAGAAAACCATGCGGCTTTCATCCAGATTCTCATTGTTGATTCGTACCGGCAATACGAAATGGTGGAAGATATCCTCTGGGATGCTATCGCCCCAAGGCATCTCATTCCGTGCTTGGAAAGAGGAACGGATGTTTTTCAAATAGAAATCGCCACTATAGTCCGTGATGTCTCCAATCGGCATATAGGCATACATGAAGGTTAACGCCTCCCTCTCTTCGGGAGTCATTTGATCGTTAAATACTGCGAAAAGGTCTCCGTTAGGCAGGGCGGCCTGTTTCGCTTGGAAATCGTTCTCGACCTCAGCTCGGTAAGCGGCGTCGGTAATAAAATGTTGTTGGTTGTTACAGCTCGTCCATACGAGTAATGTGAACAACAGCGTAAATAGATGTTTTTTGTTCATAAAGCGGATATGTATGTTTGCCAAAAGTAATGATTCTATGCGAGATAGAAAAATTCTCGAACAATTTGTAAGAAAGATTTGTTTTTCTATAGAAAGAATAAATCTGGTCTTCCTGTAAATTTGGGACCGGATTTCTTCTTTTTGTGTGATTATAATTACAAAAAGTTTACGAACTTTGTGACAAAGTATCAAATCACTAATCATAAAACCCGTTTTGCGTATGTTTCAAAATCCTGAGCAAGTGCTATTAATAGCTTCTGTGATCCTGTTTTTAAGTATATTCGCCGGTAAGGCCGGTTATCGTTTCGGCTTACCCGCTTTGTTGTTGTTCCTTGGTGTGGGAATGTTGTTTGGCAGCGATGGTCTGGGCATCCAGTTCAGCGATCCGAATGTGGCCCAGTTTATCGGCATGTTGGCGTTGAGTATCATCTTGTTCTCGGGTGGTATGGATACGAAAGTTGCGGAGGTCAAACCTATCGCCTCGCAAGGTGTGGTATTGGCTACGCTCGGGGTGCTGGCCACGACTTTTATCACGGGCGGGTTTATCTATTGGTTATTTGGTTTATTTGGCAAATATGTTACGTTGACTTTCCCGGAATCTTTATTGCTGGCGGCGGTCATGTCCTCTACGGACTCAGCCTCGGTTTTCTCCATCTTGCGCAGTAAAGGGGTTTATTTGAAAGAGCGTCTGCGTCCTACCTTGGAACTGGAGAGTGGTAGTAATGACCCGATGGCTTATATGCTTACCTTGCTTCTGATCGCTTACATACAAAGCGGAGGTATGAATATTTGGGAGGCCGGGCTATCCTTGGTCATTCAATTATCGGTGGGAGCTATCGCCGGTTTCTTATTGGGGAGACTGGCTGTGTTGATTATCAATAAGATCGATATAGATAACGAGTCTTTGTATCCGATCCTTTTATTGGCTACGGCTTTCTTCACCTTCGCCGCTACGACCTTATGTAAAGGTAATGGCTATTTAGCGGTTTATATCGCTGGTTTGGTGGTTGGTAACGCTAAGATTGTTCACAAGAAAAGTATGGGGACGTTCTTTGACGGTTTCGCTTGGTTGTGGCAGATCGTGATGTTCCTTACGTTAGGCTTGCTAGTGAACCCGCATGAGTTATTACCGGTGACGGGTGTAGGTGTTATGGTGGGAGTCTTTATGATCTTGATCGCCCGTCCGATTAGCGTGTTCCTTTGCTTGATACCTTATAAGAATTTCTCCTTCAAAGGTAAACTGTATATCTCATGGGTGGGATTACGCGGGGCGGTTCCTATTATTTTCGCTACTTACCCGATGATCGCCGGGATCGAGCATGCCGGTATGTTCTTTAATATCGTATTCTTTATCACGATTCTTTCTTTGCTGATTCAAGGAACCACGGTTACTCAAGCCGCAAAATGGCTGGATATGGTGGATGAGCCGGAACGAAAGGATGAGTTTGGCATCGAGCTTCCCGAGGAGATCAAGAGCGCTATGAGCGAGATCGATATTACCCCGGCGGTATTATCCCATGGAAATAAATTGATGCAGCTGACTTTACCTGATCATACCTTGGCGGTAATGGTGAAACGGGAAGGCCGCTATTTCATCCCGAAAGGAAATACGGAATTAAAGGAGAACGACAAGTTGTTAATGATCTCTGATAATGACGAGGCGCTTTTGCAGGCGTATGATTCCTTGGGGGTGAAGGATTATACGATGAAGAAGAATTGAAATAATGTGCCAATGGGGGAATATGCCAATGCAGATACTATTTGTGTAGAATAAGCATTGGCATATTGGCACATTATTCTTACCGTACCGGAAATTCGGTTATACGTAAAGTGGTACAGCCATAAGGGATTAACTCGATCGTCTCTTCATCACCCATCGGTTCGTTGGCTTGCATGAAGAAATTTACGGGGCCGGCGGAACCTTTGAACATTTTCCATGAAGGTAAGATCCGTCCCTTTGTTTTGATCGTGATAGGGGCATTCTCTAGGTTCCATGGGTAAGGGGCTATGTTCTCTGCCTTTCTAACGACGAAATTTTTCTCTAGTTCTTCTTCTTTCAGATATTTGCGAATCAGGGAATAATTCCATGCTGAAGTAGAGGTGACCTCATAATACCATTCTCCTTTATGTGAAGACTCCGGGCGTTGATCAACCTTGCGTTCCCATTTCTCATCCATCTTTAGGGAATACAATAATGGGCCTCGTTCGATGACAACCGCATCGTCATACCAATTGCTTGTGGATATACGCATGGGTAGCTCTAGCTGGATATGATCGCCATCTTTCCATTCCCGGTTGATTCGTACGATTTCGCCAGAGTGAGCTGCGATAGAGACAGCCTCGCCATTTATCGTAATCACGGGATTATTACACCAAGCAGGAATACGCAAGTGAAAAGGGAAAAAGGCTTTCTTGTCTTTCTTGCTAGGGAACGATAAATTGAAATCGATCTTTTCTTCAAAGGGATAATCGGTCTTCTCTGCGATTTTAACCGTGATGTCGTTTCCCACTTGGGCAGTCACTTCCGATGGTGCGTAGATAAGTGAAGCGATGCCATTATCGGCGGTGGCAAACCATAGATGTCGTGTGAATTTAGGCCAGCCTTGATGTAGATTGGAGGTACAACAAGGATAACCGCTCAATTCTCCGAAAATAATGTCTGTGTCTTCGTGTGGTGAGACAAAGTTACGTCCTTCGCAAGTGATCGCTATTTGATTGACTTGCTGATAATATTGTCGTGCGGAAAAGTCATCCTTGATCTGCGTTGGCAGTACATTGTATGCGACTTTCTCTAAATGATCAGCCCACTGGACATCTCCGGTTATCTCTAACATTTTCTCGAGAGAGAACATCATCTCGACAGCGGTACAGAGTTCTGATCCTTGTGTCGGGTTACCGAAACGTAAAAGTTCATCTCCCGCCCATAATCCTGTAGGAAAACCAATCGTATGGCGCATTTTCCGTACAGCTTCCTTAACCGCTTCCAGATTTTGAGGATTATGGCTCTGTTGGTAATAAATGACAGGTTCCTTGAATCCTTGGGCGAGATTTACACAATGCAGGCTGTTTTGCCGGGCTAAATGATCTTGGTTCAAGAACACGTCGGTCCAATTGAAGGTTTGCTTATGGATTAACTCTCCTAACTCCAGAAGGAAAGGATCGCCCGTGATATTATAAAGCCAATATACGACCATCAGATTATCCCCTCCTCGTTGTTCAGCCCAGAAAGTCCATTTTCCCAGAGGACTTTTAGGTAGTTCAGAAAGCTGGTATTTGAAATAATTAGTGAGGAACGAGATAACTCTTTGATCGTTGGTAGCGGAATAATATTGTTGCAGAACTTTGAGCATAACCATTTTGGGCCACCAATCTTGTGCGTTATCCCGTTGTAAGCCGGGTTCATAGTCTCTGTCTGTATCTGGCCCGAAATATCCGTTAGGCTTTTGAGAGGCCAATGTCCATTCAACCCAAGGCTTTACTTTTTGGATCAGGGCCTCATCATTCATGATGTAAGCCAAAGGTAGTAAGCCATCTATCCAGTATGGGCCTCGCTCCCATACGTCTCCATCTCCGCCTAACCAACCATTACGCGGTCCCATTACTTTCGTATAGATAGAATCCAGATGGCCGGTCATTCCCGTACACATTCGTTCCATTTGGATTTTTAGCCAACCCGCAGGTTTAACATCCCCAATAGGCAACTCTATATAAGGCTTAGAGGCTAATGGATAACGATTGTTCGGGTAATTAATGTTGATAGAACCTTCATTTCCCGGCAAAGTGGCAGAAAAGGAGGTAATTGAGATTAGGCTTGATAATGTTATCGTTAATAAATACTTCATTTTGATGCTTTTTTAGTTATTCGTTATAGGGGATCCATACCCTCATTTTTCCTGCTTTACGGTTATCCCACGCATAATAGGGAATGAAGGTAGCAGATTGTGCCCTACCGTTTGTTTTAATTGTTTTTATCCCATTCAATATATCGGAAACGAAGGCTGTCTGGAATGTTGTACTTGGGCTCAACTGGATTTGATCGAAATATTCCGGGTTGTCTATTTCTTCCATGCAGTATACAAGTGGCCCTCGTTGAATCGCCCGTTTGCCGAAATTTTCCTTGACATGCGGATCTGCCGCAACAATTTCCACGGGCATATCCATATCTAGAGCGATTACATCTTGCGATTTCCAATCCTTGATTACCGCATAGCCTTTTTTCTCAGACACGTTTATTCTCTTACCATTGATACTTAAATCATAGGTTTTGCACCAATTCGGAATGCGGAGGCGTATCTCTTTCTCCAAAGGCTGAGACGTAGAAATTGTTAGTTTTACCGATCCATCCCACGGATAGTCCGTTTCTTGTGTTAATAGGATATCAGTCTCTCCTATCCGTATTTGCCCCGTATTTCCGATATATAGATTTACCCATAACGCATCATCGGAGGAGGCGTAGATATAATTTCCGATAGAAGGCAAGAAGCGTGAAAGCTGACTTGGGCAACAAGCGCAACCATACCATTCTTGTCTATGGTGATCACCCTTAGATTCCAGCGGGTTGACATAGAAGAAGCGGTCTCCACCCAAGGAGATACCGGCAAGCGCACCGTTATATAAAGAACGTTCCAGTATGTCGATGTATTTAGAGTCTCCGGTAAGTTGGTTCATACGTTGGTTCCAAAGCACCATTCCGACAGAAGCGCAAGTCTCGCAATAAGCATCTAGGTTCGGTAAATCGTAATCCTCCGTAAACCCTTCGTTATCCCGGGATGAACCGATTCCCCCGGTGATATACATATTGCGGTGTACCACATCATCCCATAGACGATCTATGGCGGCTATATATCCCGTATCATTCTTCAAGGCAGCCACATCGGCCATACCGCAATACAAATACATACATCGTACCGCATGCCCGGAGATATCGGTAAGTCGCCGGACGGGAACGATATCTTGATAGTAAACCGGGTCCCATTTACCTTCATCACCCATAGTGCCGTGACCGTGTCCACGTTCCTCCAGCAGCCAATAAGCGAAATCCAGATATTTCTGCTCTTGGGTGGTTTGATAAAGCTTGACAAGCGCCAGTTCTATTTCCTCGTGTCCCGGTACCCAATGTCTTTTTCCCGGACCGAATTGGCTCATCATATGATCTGTCATGCGTATACATACGTCTAATAACTTGCGCTTTCCGGTAGCTTGATAATACGCTACTCCTGCCTCAATCATATGTCCGGCGCAGTACATCTCATGCTTGTCCATATTGGTCCACCGTTTATCCAATCCGGTGAGTGTATAGAAGGTATTGATGTAGCCATCCGGTTGTTGGGCGGCAGCGAATTTGTCAATCCATTCGTCCGCTTTCTTTTCCAACTCGGGATCCGGATTGTTGATCAGGCTATAAGCCATACCTTCTAACGCTTTATATACATCGGAATCATCAAAGAAAATGCCGGAATGCTCTCCTTCCCCTTTCGCTGCATTCTCGAAATTACGGATACGTCCGGTTTGATTCTCTATTTGATCGATACAGACAGGCAAGGTCGCCGAGACATGTTTGCTGAGTCTGGGTGACCAAAAGTTGTCATTGATTTTCACATGAGAAAAATCGATCTGCTCGATCATCTTCAAAGGCTGTTCCTTTATATCTTCTTTAGAGGTCTGGCACCCTTGCAAAAGAAAGGCAGACGCAGCGAGTAAAAGGTATTGCTTCATATAGCTTTAGAAATTGAGATTAAAGGAGGGTATGTCAATATAGAGACATACCCTCTATGTTATTATTGATAATTCGGATTTTGTTCCAGATTCGGATTGGTATCTACTACTTTTTGAGGTAAGGGAAATACCGTTTTATAATCTCCATTCGGCTCATGAGATAACCATTTAGCTTTTGTGAAATGACCGAAACGTATCATATCTCTCCGGCGATAAGATTCTCCAGCGAATTCCCAACCTAGTTCATCATAGAAACGTCCGAATTTTTCCGGATAAACTTGATTTTGCGAAGTTAATACATAGTTTTCTACCGTACCGTATTTGTAACAGGATTTTTCTTGTAATTGCGCTCCTGAGACAATTGCTTTTTCAGGATGTTCTTTAAAAGCTCTTTTTCTGACCATACTTACAATAGACGCTGCTTGATCTGCTTTCCCAGTACGTAAAAGGCATTCTGCTTTCATCATATGGACTTGCGTAAGTCTGAATAAGACCAAATCATTATTTAGTTCACTTCTGGCTCCCATCTCAACCTCATATTTTAACCAGCGATATCCTTCTGCCTCACCAGTGAAAATTCCGTTGGGCATTTTGTTGACGAAGATAAGCGGTTGTCCCATTAAGTCATAAGAGCCTGTGAGAGGTGTCCGGTCAGATGCGTATTGGGGACCTCCTAGCCAAGTCGCATTTAAACGTTCGTCATCTGGATCATAGGTGTCGATGAATTGAGGTATTCCTTTATAGGCCCCAGCTCCCCAAGGGCTTCCAACTAGATCATACGTTTTTTGGTTTGCTCCGTGTAAGGCGGCTAAATGATAGTTAAATCCAGTGGCAAATATTTCATCATAAGGAATGACTAATATATTTTCTAATGAGTTTTCATTGTGTGCCTTAAATGGATCGCTATAATTAATGTCTAAACTGTATTTTCCTGAATTAATAATATCATCACACTCTTGAATACAAGCATTCCATTGGGGATCACCTGTATATACTTCTGCGTTCAAATATACGTTAGCGAGGAGGGCTTTAGCTCCCCATAATGTGAATCTTCCATAATTAGATTCATTTTTCTCTGTTGGGAGATCGCTGAAAGACTCTTTTAGTTCTTTGACTATAAAATCATAAAGATCCTTCCGGGATGTTTTTACAGGTAATTCTGAGGTGGGTTCCGTTACTAAAGGAGCATCTCCGAAATTATCCATGATGTACCAGTAATAGAAAGCACGTAATGCTCGAGATTCAGCGATCATGGCAGCCTTGTTTTCATTAGCGGCAAAAGGAAAATCATCTTGGTTGATAATGCTGATAGCCCGGTTTGCCAAGATAATTCCGGAATAGCAAACTTCCCATAAACGATTCACTTGTAATTGTTCGGAGTTCCATGAATGTTGATGCATTCTACGAAATACACCTCCATCATCCCAACCGGAACCATTAGCGGGGAACACTGCGGCATCGGTACATATTTCTTGACTCAGCATTGGAGCTTGTCCGGAACCGCAATATCCCCAATCTTGAAGATTGGTATAAGCGGCACCAACCACTTTAGTTGCGTCTCCAGCTTCATATTTATAACTATCTTCAGTAATGTCAGAGAAGATTTCTTCGGTTAGGTCTGTGCAGGAAATAAAGTTCAATGAACAGCAACCTAATAATAAGATATTTATATGTTTTTTAATTGTATTCATGAGTTTATTTATTTTAAAAAGTAAACATTGCGCCTAAAGTAAAGGAACGTGTAGAAGGGTAACGGCCTAATTCATCACATCCGGGATTAAGTCCTTGCGTATTAACCTCAGGGTCTAATCCACTGTATCCTGTAAATGTGAATAGGTTATTACCGGTTGCGTATATACGTATCCTTTTTAAATAATCATTCTTAAGTTTTAAGGTATAACCAATGGTGATATTATCAATTTTCCAAAAGTTTCCTCTTTCGATGAAATAGCTAACATATTGAAGTTCCTGTTGGTCGTTTAGTACAGTCTTTCCGTACTTCGGTTCATAAGCTGTGGCAAGCAAATTTCCCCGGGTCAAGTTTACAGGACATTCATAAAACATGCGGGGGTAGTTGAGGATGTCATAGTCGAATGCACCTCGCATAGTTATACCTAAGTCGAAATTTTTGAAGGTAAAACTGTTATCCCAGCTTAATAGGTGTTTGGGCAGGCCATTTCCAATAATTTTTTTATCTTCTGCTTGTTGCTCTGAGATCGGTTTTGGATTACCGTTTTTATCTTCAATAATCCAACGTCCTTCGCTATCTATATCAATAGTTTTAAAACCGTAGAAATTACCAACCTCACCCCCTTCAAATATTCGATGGGTATATTGTTGGATAGGTTCGCCAGTCCAGCCATCTTCTATATAACCGGATTTTAATTGGAATTCCTCGTTGGATAAGGCAACCAACTTATTTTTGTTAGTCGAATAATTAAAGCTAGTTGTCCATGAGAATTCTTTTGTTTGTACTGGGATTGCACTGAGGTGTATCTCTAGTCCTTTATTTTGCATAGTTCCTGCGTTTGCGAGGATTTCCTGATATAAATAAGGAGGAGTGGCTACTTGATAGTTCCATAGCATATCTTTTGTCGTGCGTTTATAAAGGTCTATAGATCCACTGATACGGTTATCAAGGACACCGAAGTCTACTCCTAAGTTCCACTCTTCTTTTTTTTCCCAACGCAGGTTTGGATTTGCGTTACTTGAAGGTTTTAATGAAGGGAGCCAGCCAGAACCAGTATAGAGATTCTTATCGCTGGTCAAGCGGCTTAATGACATATATGGATCTTCAGGAATGGAACCCGTTACACCAAAACCTAAACGAGCTTTCAAGCTACTGATAAAACGTAAGGAGCTCATGAATTCCTCATTATGTATATTCCAACCTACGGATACGGCCGGAAAATTTCCCCATTTATAATTAGCTCCGAATTGTGTAGCTCCTTCATGACGGATACTGACAGATGCTAAATAACGATCATTGAAACTATAGTTGATACGAGCAAATACACCGATTAACTTAGACTTGTTTTTTTCAGACTTTTCCTCAACTTCTCCTCTTTTTAAGGCAGCTCCAGCCCCCATATTATTATAGCTATATTGATCGGATGGAAAATCCCAGTTTTGCATCCAATAATTTTCATAAGTATTGTCTTGATAAGAATAACCCGCTAAACCAGTAAGATTATGAGCACCAAAATTATTTTTGTATTGGGCTGTGATCTCTAACAGATTATCGATAGAAGCAGTTGTTCCGCGAGAAGCAAACCCGTTTTTGCCATTGCGGACAGTTGATATGTGTTTTTTAGTTTCAGCATATCCGCGGGTTTGATTATAAGAGGTTCTCGACACTAATGCTTTTACGAAAAATTCATCCATGGGAGTCAATGTAACGGTTCCGAATGTACGTAATTGGGTACTTTTATTTTCGCCATTACTTTCATATAGCGCAGCTACCGGATTCATATATCCGTTCATTGTCGGATGTTCAATCCAGTTTCCGTTATCGTCTTTCGGACGTTCAGTTGGAATATTGATTAACGCATTTCGGTAAATTTCCCCATTGAAGCTTTTGCCATCTCCTAAGGCTGTATATTTTTGTTCTTTACCCATGATGTTTAAATTAAACTTTAATAAGTTATCCCACATAGAGTGGTTGATTTCCAATCGTGTGGTTAATACTCTATTGTCTGAGCGTTTGATAATGCCTTGGCCAGACTTATAGTTTATGTTTGCGATATAATTAGAGTTGCGATTACCTCCGCGTAGACTGGCATTAGTTACGTAAGAAATAGGAGTCCTTAATATCTGGTCTAGCCAATCTGTGTCGTAACCATAATCAATAGCGCCGGGTTTCCCTTGTTTTACTAATTGACGGTATTGATCGGCATCCATCATATCTAATCTTTTTTTGATTTGCTGGGTAGTGACATAAGCTTGAATATCAATAGTTACAGGTATCTCTCCTTTCACTTTTTTTGTGGTGATGAAAATAACACCATTATTTCCTCTAGTTCCATAAATAGCGGCGGCTGAGCCGTCTTTTATAACATCTATGCTTTCGATATCTTCTGGTGCAACAGTGCTCATATCACCCGGAACTCCATCGACAATAACTAATGGAACTCGGTCTCCTTTTAGTGAGCCGATACCACGCAATACAATTTGGGATGAAGACGTCGGATCACCATTAGGCATGACAATGCCAAGTCCCGCAACCTTTCCTTGAAGCAACTGGGCTGCGTCTTGTACTGAACCTTGAATGAATGTTTCGCTTTTTATGCTGGAAATAGATGAAGTTAATTCCCCTTTTTTCTGTGTACCGTAGCCAACCACTACCACCTCGTCTAATTGTTGCGTATCTTCTACTAAACGAATATTGATTTGTTGTTTCCCATTTACAGGAACATCTTGTGTCAAATATCCGATATAGGAAATCTGCAAGATGGCAGAAACAGGAACATCTAACGTATAATTACCATCTATATCTGTAATAGTTCCGTTAGTTGTTCCTTTTATAACGACGTTAGCACCGATAATAGGTTCTCCGGATTTATCTGTAATTGTTCCTGAGACCTTATTATTATCCTGTTGTTGTTCTGCTTTTTCATCTTTCTTCATCAACATGATATTACTGCCTTCAATCGCATATCCAATATTCGTGTTTCTGAAAATTTGTGACAAAACATCCATTACCGTTTGGTCTTGAGCGTGTACGGATGCTTTACGGTTTAAGTCGATTTCATTTGTATTATAAATGAATAAATAATCAGTTTGCTGTTCTATCTGTTCTAAAATTGAATGCGTAGATTCATTATTAGCATTGATATTGATGCGCATCGTTTGTGAATGTACGGATGCGAGTAAGCTGAAACTGAATACAAATAATGCAATGAATGTTAATCTCATTATTCGAAATGTTTTGTCTTCTGTGTTAAAAGGGGACATAAAATGCCCGTTACAAATTTTTTTCATACATTTGTAATGTCTTATTTGTTAGTACTAAATGAATTTATTTTCGCAAGTCTGGTACTGACTTACGGAAGGGGGATGTTGCAGCATCTCCCTTTTTGTGTAATTTGTGCTGTTAATTGTTTGTTATGTTTTCATTCTCTATATTCTGTATTTAAAAGGTTAACGACTAAATATTTATTTTATCACGATTAGATTCGTCTCTTCATTTTTTGTATAAGTGAATTTATGTTTTAATTGTAATACTTTCAATACATGGTCAATTCCGTCTTTGATACGGAATTTGCCGGAATAACGGTATTGAAGTAAGGATGGTCGTTGAACATCAATTTTAATATCATAATAAAGCTGTAACTTTTCTATTAAACTTTGGATCGACTCGTCTTCGAAACAGAATAATCCCTCTTTCCATTTAAAGTAGTTGTAGTCAGGAATATGGGATGTATTTAATCCTTCCTGACTTGCGATCGCCATCTCGTTCGGCTTTAGGCGTAATCTTTTCGGCATAGTTAAGGAAGATATTTCTACGCTGCCATTTAATAATGCTGTCTCAAATAAAGGACTGTTGTGATATGCCTTAACATTAAATTCGGTACCCAATACATGAATTGCGTATTTTTCGGTTTGTACGGTAAAAGGACGTTTTTTGTCATGATGTACAGAAAAATACCCTTCTCCGTTAAGTTCTACGTTCCGTTTATTTGTGCCGAATTTATTAGGAAATTTCAATGTCGAGCGAGAGTTGAGCCAAACATGTGTCCCGTCCGCTAAAGTTAACTCAGCTCGCTGACCTGTGGGTACATGGATGGTTTGTATTTGTATATCCTCTACCTTTTTTTGTTCTACGAATTGTTTAGTAACAAAGATTCCAATTAAAAAGATCGCTGCTATTTTTAGTGTTTCGATTGCGATACGTCGAATTGTTGGAATGAATTTTTTATGAAGTGTTTTTTGCTCTGTATCCGTATGCCAAAGTGAAATATCATATAATTTACGTAAAGCCAGAAATTCACGCATGTTATCAGGACTTTCGTCCAGCCATGACACTACTTTCAGTCTCTCTTCTTCGGAAACCTTACCTCTTATGTACCGTTGTAGTAATTGCTCCATGAATGTCTGTTAATTTATTTTCTATTATAAAAACAACGCTGTGCGCTAAATCCCTAGTGGAAAAATGAAAAAAATTAAGAAAAAAGAAAATAAAATAAGGGTAGATAGTCTTTCAAGTTGATACGCAAAGCTTTTAAAGCCTTGGTTATGTGGTATTCTACACCTTTTATGGTGAGGTTTGTCTCATCCGCTATTTCTTTTACGGTTTTATTCTCGAAGCGGCTCATCTCGAATATTCGATGAGTTTGTTCTGGTAAGTTTTTTAAAGTTTTGTGGATGATCCTATTGACCTCATCAGAGAAGATCTCTTTCGGATCGCAAGCCTCGAGTGTGGAAATTCTAATGCTTAGTTCTCTATTTTTTATTTCCTCTAAATTTTCAATAGCGGCATCATGTATGGCTTTATGGCGTAAATAGTTAAGGGCTTTATTTTTCAAAATCGTGAGCAATAAGGCTTCTGTTATCTCGTTTTCTCCAGCAGAGACCAGTCGCCAATATTTTACAAGCGATTCAGCTACGATATCCTCAGCCACCATGTCATCATGTACATATGATTTGGTGAACAGGAATGACCGTCGGTAATTCCGTTCATAAATGATATTAAAATCGTCTCCTTTCATCTTCAATACAGATTTAGCGGTAAAAGTAGGAATTTTTGATAGAAAAATAGTTAAAGTAATCATACTTTCATTTTCCCCGCTTTCCGGTTATCTCAAGTATAATATGGGATGAAAGAAATTGATTGTTATCCATTTATCGCATTGATAGTAAAAGGTTAGAGTGGAAAGAGGTCTTGAATACGGAATTCAGACTAAGTTCTATTTACTCAAAATAGTTGGGGTTATCTGTTTTAATTTTAGATCATTATGAGGCGGTGTCTATATGTGGAGACGGGGCATGCCCCGTCTCTCTCTAAATCCGTTGTTCCTTACCATTCACGATAAATCGCTTGATAGGTTGTTTTACCGGTCTTAATAGGTAACTCCAATCCTTTTCAGTTGTATCTAACGTGATTTCCAATCCATCTTCCAGTTGTTTTACTTTATAATTAATCTTATTATTTCCAACAGGAAGATCTTTCATTTCAATAAAGTCCCAATCTGATGGTAAATTAGGACTTAGGGTCAAGGTCTTTTTATAGGCTTCTGGTTGTATGCCATATATATAACGAATCAAAGGTGTTGCTATACCATAGATGGTCCATGCTTGAACAGGGCAGCCATAATCAGGCATCATCTCATTAATTGATCCCGGAAGTGTACGGCCAAATGTATCGACGATGCGATTGATATACCATAAAGCCTCATCTACACGTCCGTAAGCGCATTCGGCCATCGCTTGTACGCCTGTTGCGATAGTCATCATGCGATCTCTTTCGACTGCGGATAAATAAGGACCATATTCGCCGCAATGCTCTTTTCGTACTTTATCCAATTGCCGAATAGCTCTGTCTTCTGAGGCAATATGAGTTTCTATTGGAGTGCTTATTACCCAATTCTTGTTAGTTAACCATCCTTTCATAATACCAGTTGGATACGCTTCAAATTGTTTATACATATCCTCATACATTGCGATATGCTTTTTCTTGCTATCCTCATATTCCTGTAAGGAAACCTCGGCAACATCCCACCTGTATTCTGTATTACGAACCTGTTCGATAGCACCTTTAGTCGTTTCTAAGGCTTGCTCTCTCGTTCCATAAAAATCACAATAAATTTCTAAATCCTTATCCCAAAATAGGTCGTTTATCCTTTCTTTCAAATCGATTGCTTGCGAGGCGCACTCACTGGCAAATGCTTCTTCTCCCATTATTAAGGCAATCTGCGACATAACTTCCAGTGCTTGCTGGGTATAAACAGAGACATCAATCAATTCCGCATTTAATCCTCTAACTTCCATGATTCCATACCCTTCGGGGAACATATTCTTATTTGTATCCATATCTTTCAAAAGGAAGTTCAGACCTTTTTGCATATAAGGATACATATCTGCAAGGAATTTGTTATCACCAGTCCATTTATAAACATTCCATACAGCGATGACAAAATGAGCAGTCTCTTGAGTATTTCCTTTGTGGCTGACGAATGCGTTGAATGCCATTTCATGCAAAATACGGCCATTCCTATTGGCTTTCTCTGACATCTCTTTGATAACTCTCAATGTCTCTTTTGCTAATTTTTGGTCACCTGTAGCGACAAGGCCTTGTAATGAATAAGAATTATCACAACCGAATAACCATGGATATTCAATTGCGCCCGCTCCCAGAAAGCGTCCTGCACTTTCCATATCTGCCGCAAGCCATTCCGTATTGATTTTGCACCAGTTATAAACCTCTTGTAACTTTTTATCTGGAATGTTAATCCGTCCTCTCTCTAATAGTTGGGTGTAATACATTTTTTTATCTTCCAACATTTCGGAATGGTTCGCTAAGATGTCTTTGTAACTTTTTAGGGCATCCTCCTCACTGTCTTTTGATCCTGCGATGACGAAAGAAAGTTTTTTCTCCTGATTCTTAGGAAGTGTAATCGTATAAGTAGAAGAGGCACTTTTACCCGTTCCTTGCGTATTTATATAAGTAGGAGTATCTAGTTGATAAATACTCGTATGTTGATCCGCTCCCCAAATCACGTTCCAGTTATTACCTAAATCTTTCGCTTTAAAAATGGCATCTTGGGCATCCCAGTTCACGACATCATTTGCGTCTTTTAACCCGATTGTCCCGGATGACCATACAGGCAACAAATCTGTTTTTGCGACAAAATCAAAAAGGACCGTTTGCTCTGAATCCGATACATTTTCGATGGTATAGGTAATAACAACACCATTTTTTCCTTGTGGGCAAAATTGGAAACGATTGACACGGATACTATTATTAAATAAAGGAGCGTACTCAAATTTACTTCCAAAAGGATAATTCGTATATTGTATTGCGTTTTCCAACCAACAAGAATTACCTTTATTATCTGTCATTTTTACCCAAAAGCCATCTAATAGCTTGATCAAATGATTCCAAACTCCTCCCATCTCTCCGGGAGTATGTCCACCAAGATCAGGGAAGTTTCCATCTTGCGTACCTATTATGTAGGTTTTATCTCCTGCTGTCAGATAAGGATTTTTTTCTTGACCCGCTTGATTCGAGATTCCTTCCATGATTGTTTGTATCTCCTCATCTTGAGTGATACTTTCATTTGTTTGACAAGATATAAATCCCCCCAGTAAACAAATGCATAGATAAAGTGACTTTAGATATTGCGTCATATTCAAATCTTTTGTAGATAAAAGTGGAGGGGATATTATGATACCCCCTCACACTTACTATAATTAATATCCCGGATTCTGTGTCAATGTTGGTTTACCATCGACATAGCTTCTATCTATTTCAGTTAGAGGAATAGCGTAATAGCGATGGTTCTTATCAAAAACGGCTCCATTTAAATATTGGATATGTCTTTTTTCTCTTTCGACATATTTATTTAAAAAATCCTCAGCGATATCCCAACGTACCAAATCGAAGAAGAAATGACCTTCTAACGCAAGTTCCAAGCGTTCTTCAAATCGTACACGTTTTCGTAATACATCTTTACTTAGTCCTGCCCATGAATCCTTATAGATATCCACTTTATAATTGGCGGCAGCTGGACCATTGCCAAAAGGTGCTTCATCTCCTAATCTCACGTAAGATCCGTCTTTTGCCCTTTGACGAATCATATTGACATATTCTTTTGCTTTCTCAGGGTTACCAACCTCTACCTCACATTCCGCAGCCCACAATAATACTTGGGCGTATCGAATAATATTGAAATTCATTGCGTTAAATTTTGCTGTATTGTCATAAGCGTATGTAGCAAGTTGGTTTTCTAATATAATCCATTTTTTTTGGTTATAAGGACCTGCGCTGACTTGATCCCTGATCCAAGCTTTTCCCGGGTGCAATCCCCAATCATGATATGGAACGCCTCTACGACCAACGACCCAGTCTAATCTCGGATCTACAGGGGTTTCCATATCCGGTTCCCATGCCTCGCTAGATTCGATATCTTGGTCGTTTTTGAATTCATGGTCAGCGTAAGTGTCAATCATGGGTAGGCCATTTTCGTCTACTTGATAGGCATTTACTAAGTCGAAAGTAGGTTGTTGGAATCCGGCTCCACTTAAGTTTGGTTGATCTGGAGCATTGGGATAAGATAAGTCGAAACCACGTTGGCTACGATCGTAACCAGCTCCCGCTACATTTACCGCTACCTGGTTAGACCATACCACTTCTGCGTTATTGTTTTGCTCCGCATTGAAGTTATCAAAATAATTGTCAAGTAACTTATATTTTCCGCTAGTGATGACTTCGTCTAATAAAACTTTTGCTTCGCTATATTTTTGCTGGAATAAATAAGCCTTGGCCAAGAACGCTTTAGCGGCGTTTTTCGTAGGTCTTCCAGGCTCACTCTGATTATCCGGTAAAATTCCGGTAGCAAAAGAGAAGTCTTCCTCAATATTAGGCCAAATATCTTTGTCATTGGGAACTCTTCTTTGCGGATCTTCCACGTATTCATCAATATAAGGGACCATGTTCCAGATTTTTTTCGCTTCAAAATGATAATATCCTCTTAGGAAACGGGCTTCTGCTCTAATTTCCATTTCACTTTCTTCTGATAAGCCATCAATTTTATTATCATTCAGCATACGAAGTACGTCGTTGCAACGCTCAATAGCTCCATATACCAGTATCCATTTATCCCGGATACGACCATTTTCAGCAGTAGCGACATAACGCTCCATCTGTAGCAGTTCGCCTTGATCGCCGGTAGTACTTCCTTTATGGATATTTCCAGCGCACATATCTCCATAGAAGACATTATCCGGCCCACTTGTTATTCCCCAAACTCCGTTGATAAATCCGTTTAATGGACTATAGCAGGCAATAAGGAGTTTATTCACGGTACTTTCATCTGTTAATACAGACTCATTCAATTTGCCTAATGGTTGTTTATCCAAAAAATCAGAACAACCATTAAACAGGCTAACAGCCATCGTGACGGTTACCCATGTGAACGTTTTTTTCGCTATATGAAATAGATTTTTCATGTTTGTTTAATTTTAAGTATTAGAATGATAAATTGAAACCAATGGAGAATACGCGTGCTAGTGGCATATTATTCATATAATCGACACCCATATTCTTGTCATCGCCGTTCTTAACCTCGGGATCAATGTTGTTATACTTTGTCAATGTCAATAAGTTTTCCGCATTCAAATAAACACGACATTGCTGGAGTCCAATTTTCGAAAGCGTTTGTTTTGGAAGGGTATATCCTAATTCTAATTGTTTCAAACGAATATAAGAACCATCTTCAATTAAGTATGAAGAAACCTTACCTGCCTCATCATTTGGATTCAAGATATTGATCTCCGGCAGTTCCGCATTTCTGTTTTCAGGAGTCCAAGTATTCAATATACGGGTACTTTTATTGAAATAATCTCCCCAGAAATCAAGGCCATCCCTACCGCCTTTCGATGCGAAACAAATATCATTTCCTTGACTGCCTTGGATATAAAGAGACAAATCGAAGTTCTTGTAATAGAAGCGTGAACTCAAAGAGTACTCGAAATCAGGGTGAGGATTACCGATATAGGCCCTATCTTGGCTGTCTATTTTTCCGTCATTATTCACATCTCTATATTTCCAACGGCCGATTGCTTTGTCTGACTGTTCTACATGCGAGTCGACCTCGCCTTGTGTTTGGAAAATACCATCGATCACATAGCCATAGAAAGAGGAAATCGGATGACCTACTTCTGTTCTTGTATATGTGTTCGATATGAATTGATTTGAAGCTAATTTCTTTACCTCATTACGATATCCGGACAAAATGAGCCCTAATTCGTACCGGAAACCATAGTCTGTCGTATTCTGGAAATTGATATTCAATTCATATCCGTTATTTTGCATTTCACCGATATTCATAAATGGGGCACTTGCCACTCCTCCGGTAGAAGGATAAGTAATTCTTTGCAAGATGTCGGTAGTATATTTATGGTAGAAATCGAATGACAAATTCAGTTTATTATTAAAAAGACCTGCGTCGATACCAATGTTTGTTTGTGTAGTCGTCTCCCATTTAAGATCCGGATTACCAATGCTCTCCTTACTGATACCTTGAGTGACAGAGTTTGGATCTCCCGCTATAGGATAGCTGCTAGTTGAGATATTCGTATAATACATGGACGCAAATGCGTAGTTATCGATATCCTGATTTCCTGTCAAACCGTAACTGGCTCTGATTTTCAAATCACTAAGAATATCTTGCCCTTTCATGAAGTTTTCTTCCGTAAGTCTCCATGCGGCGTTTACCCCTGGGAAGTAGCCATATCTATGATTCGCACCAAAACGTGAGGACCCATCTCGACGAATAATAGCCCCTAAATAATATTTGTCTTTATATTGATAATTGACACGTGCGAACAGAGAGAACAAAGCGTATTCATTTGCGTTGCCTGTATTGTCCTTGTTGGATTCGCCAGCGTCAAGGTATCTATAATCGGGATCCTCGATAATAAAATTACTTCTATAAGCAGAGAGATTCTCTATTTTAGAACTAATGGCTTCTGTACCTAGCAAAACATTCAGATTATGTGTTTCACGAAATTTTTTCGTGAAGGTCAAAGTATTGTTCCAAACCAATTCTGATTTACGGCCTCTTGCTTCCTTTAAAGAATTCACTAGCGTATTTGCGTCTCCTTTGTTCCAATAAGTTTTTGGATTGAACTCTTTGGAGCCGCTATCCTCAACGTTTACGCCGACATTTGTCTTGAATTGGAAGTATTTCAAGAAATTGATATCCAAATACAAATTACCTAACAAGTTGAGGTTGTCATTGTAATTCTCTCTTTGATTATAAAGTTGGGCTACCGGATTCTTGGAATCACCTAAACCATTAGCTTTTGTTCCGGCCCAATTACCTTCTACGTCGTAAACCGGAATAAGCGGAGCCATACGTACGGCCTCATGGTCTGATTTGCTTCCTTTGTATTTAGAGTAAGTTGCGCTTAGGTTTGATCCTAATGTGGCGAAGCTCAAAATCTTAAATTGAGAATTGGCTCGTAAAGAGAAGCGATCATAGCCCGCCCATTTTACAAGAGCTTCTTGTTTATAATAGTTTGCGCTCAAGAAATATTTAGACCCATTGCCACCTCCTTGTGCGCTGATATCAATGTTTGTAGTCGGTGCGGGGCGATAAACTTCATCAGCCCAATTAGTTCCGATCTTATTAGCGCGCATAAATTGATTTTCCGCAGTATTATAAGTGCTGAGATCTACCTGGCCTTCCATGGCTCCTGCCGGTAGAATATAATCAGGAATGACGGGTGTAGCTCCGTTGCCATATTGGTCATGCTGTGGTGTTAACCCGGCGTTTCTCATCGCATTCCACAAGACTTCTCCATATTGTTGGGAGTTTAGCATTTCCGGCAAGTTGGTAGGAAGTTGTACACCTACGTTTACTTTTACGTCAACGGTAGGTTTTCCTTCTTTACCTTGCTTTGTCGTGATTAAGATAACCCCGTTAGCTGCTTGGGAACCATAGATAGAGGCGGAGGAAGCATCCTTCAATACTTGTACAGACTCTATACTTGAAGGATTTATTTGGGATGCGATCTCGCTTTTTGTAGGAAAACCATCAATGACATACAACGGGCTGTTATTATTCAGTGTTCCGACACCTCGAATACGGATAGCAGGAGCATCGCCAGCTACGCCGGAAGTTGTTACGGACACACCGGATAACCTACCTTGAAGAAGGTTCTGTATATTCCCGGATGATTGAATAGATAAATCCTTCGTAGATATGGAAGAGATAGATCCGGCTACGTCTTTCTTGCGTTGCGTACCATAACCGATAACAACGACATCATCCAATGCTTGTGCGTCATCCTTCATGGTAATTTGGATGTTCGTCTGCCCTTTGGTCGGGATTTCTTGTGTCTGATATCCGATATAGGAAATTTGCAAGATGGCGTTCTCGGAGACCATAAGGCTGAAATTTCCGTTAATGTCGGTGATTATACCGTTTGTGGTTCCCTTCTCCACGATATTTGCTCCAATGATAGGTTCACCAATTGCGTCTTTCACAACACCGGTAATTCTCCGGTTACTCTGTTGTGTAACAGAAGTGTTTTTTCGCATTAACATGATGTTATTACCCTCCATCGCATATGAGATGTCTGTTTGGGTAAAGACAGATGATAACACATCTGCTACGGTTTTATTTTGCGCCTCTACGGAAACCTTACGATTTAGATCTATTTCTTTGGTGTCGTACACAAAGAGATAGTCTGTTTGTTTTTCGATTTCGTTTAAGACAATTTGAGTGTTTGCATTGTTCACATGGATATTGACCCGTGTATTTTGCGAATTAACAGATGCAAACATTCCTGTGGTTGATAGAAATAGTGTTATAAAAGTTAACTTCATAACTCTTTTTGTTTGATTTTTCATACATTTGTAACTCTTGAATTTGATACTGATGATTTAAGTGCATGTGGTATTGATTCTTTCCGGGGAGTGTTGCCGCATTTCCCGGTTTTTATATACCGTTTCTTTTTTGATATTTTTTATCTCATAGGCATACATGATTTATAAGGTTAACATTCTGTTCTTACTTTATGATTATTAGATTCTTATCGTCATCTTTGATGTATGTGAATTTATGTTTTAACTGAAGTACTTTTAATACATGCTCTATTCCATCTTGAATACGAAATTTGCCGGAATAGTGATGTTTCAACAATGAGGGACGTTGGATCTCAATCGTAGTATCATAATAAAGTTCTAGTTTCTTTATTAGATCTTGGATTGATTCATTCTCAAAACAGAACAGGCCTTCTTTCCATTTAAAATAGTCGCTATTATTAATTGTAGATTTCTTGAGCATCCTATTCTCTATACTAACGATTTCATTAGGCTTGAGTTGTAATCCATTTCTTAAATTAGGGGAACTGATTTTTACACTACCCTTTAAAAGGGCGGTTTCGAACAAGGATGTGTTATGGTAAGCTTTTACATTGAACTCTGTACCTAATACTTGAACATCATGATTTTGGGTATGTACGGTAAATGGACTATTTTCATTGTGCTGGACAGAGAAGTAACCTTCGCCGTCTAATTCCACGTTTCGGGTGTTTGCGCTGAATTGTTCAGGAAATTTTAGGGTTGAGCGAGAGTTTAGCCATACATGCGTACCATCGGCTAAGGTGACCTCTGCCCGTTGTCCGGCAGGGACATGAATGGTTTGCATTTGTTTCTTGTTCGATTGTTGTATCTGCAGTTGTTTGCTTCCCCAAAAGCCGATTAGAAAGATGGCTGCGATTTTTAAGATCTCGGCCATTACCTTCCGTATGGAATAATGTACTTTCTTTACGGAATTTGTCTTATCTGTATTGGCTTGCCAGAGTGAAATGTCATATAATTTGCGTAAAACCAGAAATTCACGCATGTTTTCAGGGCTTTCGTCTAACCATGATGCTATTTTCAGTCTTTCTTTCTCTGAAACCTCTCCTTTTATGTATCGTTGTAGTAATTCCTTCATGGTATCTATTAATTTCGCTTTATAAATAATAAACGATGCTGCAAGATAGATCCCTAGTGGAAAAACGAGAAAAGTCAAGAAAAAAGAAAATAGAATAAGGGAAGATAATCTTTTAGATTGATACGTAATATTTTTAAAGTCTTGGTAATGTGGTATTCTACTCCTTTTACGGAGAGGTTGGTTTCTATAGCGATTTCTTTCACTGTTTTGTTTTCGAAACGACTCATCTCGAATATCCTGCGAGTTTGTTCGGGCAATGATTGTAGGGTGCGCTGAAGGATTGTGCGTATCTCTTCCCGGAAAATTTCTTCTGGATCACAAGCCTCTAAAGTGGATATGCGGATACTTAGTTCTCGCTTTTTTATTTCTTCTAGATTTTCGATCGCAGCATCATGTACAGCTTTATGGCGTAAGTAGTCGAGAGCTTTATTTCTCAAGATTGAAAGTAAAAGAGCTTCTGTCGCTTCTCCTTTTTGGGTGGAGATCAGTCTCCAATACTTCACAAGAGAATCGGATACGATATCTTCTGCTATCATATCATCATGTACGTATGATTTAGCGAACATGAACGATCGTTGATAGTTTCGTTCGTAAATAATGTTAAAATTGTCTTTTGCCATTATAAGCTGAGTAATAAAAATAAGATTACATGACTTCTGGAGTAAAACTAAGTTCTTCAAAGTTCCCTAGGAACTATATTCGGTATTTACAAACTACGCTTCTTCCTAATTCACATATTGTATCTACAGAGCGTAAATAGACTAACCGGTGGGACTTTTATGCCCTGAAATCATATAGTTATGTCAATAAAATATAAGACAATATTGATTTAGAATAGAAAAGATTGTGTTTTGCTAAAAGAAATCAATATATTTGCCTTATCTTTTGGAGTTTTAACATAAAAGGCATTTGGCACTAAATAGTCATGAACATAGTTCCTAGGGAACTATTTTCTTCATTCCTACAGAAGACAAAAGTTTCGTGCCGAAGAAACCTTAGTTTCCCTATATAGAAACAAAAGTTTCCTAAGCGGAAAACAAAGGTTTTAGCGGTATAAAACTTTAGTTTTTCATGGATAAAAACTGTATAAGCTTATATGTTAATGTTTTGTCTGTATAAGGAAGAGACCGTATGATGATTGCGGCAAGTGTGGAGAGATCGTTCTGTTTAGAGATAGAAAAGTAGTAAATGATGGTAGATAGGGCCTGATAATTGTAGATGTTTTTTATCTACCACCATAGGCTAAACCGTCTAAAGATAGATGATTACAAGGATAGTTGTAGATGTTGTAGATAAATTGGATATTTTTGAACCTTAGTCAGTAAGAGAGAGTACTGTTCGTGAGTTGATGAAGGAGATCTCCTCATTGGCTATTCGCTTATCTGGATTTGGGAAAATTACGAGATCAAATACGAAACATCCCGTTTCTTTCGTTGTTATATGGAGGATTATCCATATATTTGTAAATAAACTAGGTAAGCTTATGGCAGCGAAGAAAGATAGAGTACTTTGGGCTGATGACGAGATTGATTTGTTGAAACCGCATATCTTGTTCTTGCAGGACAAAGGGTATGAGGTCGTTCCGGTGGTGAGCGGGCAAGACGCTATTGACTGCTGTAAGGAACAATCGTTTGACATTATTTTTCTCGATGAGAATATGCCCGGCTTGACAGGATTGGAGACGCTGTCGCATATCAAGGAGATCGCTCCGAATGTGCCGGTCGTGATGGTGACTAAAAGTGAGGAGGAAAGTATCATGAATCAGGCGATCGGAAATAAGATCGCGGATTATTTGATCAAACCGGTAAATCCCAACCAATTGCTTCTCTCTATCAAGAAGAATGTCCATAAGAACGTGATTATCTCCGAGACGACCACGGTGGGTTATCAGCAGGAATTCGGTCGTATAGGTATGCAAATCAATGATTCCTTGACCACAGACGACTGGATGGAGGTCTATAAGAAACTAGTGTACTGGGAATTGGAACTGGAAAGCAGCCAAGTGGCAATGACAGATATGCTCCGTATGCAGAAGGAAGAGGCCAATAACGCTTTTGCCAAATTCGTGAAGAAGAATTATGTGGACTGGATACAGAATCCGGCCGATCGCCCGTTGATGAGCCCCGACCTGTTTAAGAAGAAGGTTTTCCCAATGTTGGATAATGACGAGAAGGTTTTCTTTATATTGATCGATAATTTCCGGCTGGATCAATGGCGGGTGGTAAAAGAATTGCTTACTGAGTATTTTACGTTTGACGAGAGCTTGTATTATAGCATACTGCCAACCGCCACGCAATATGCCCGCAACTCTATATTCTCGGGCTTGATGCCTTCGCAAATAGAGCAGATGTTTCCGGATTTGTGGGTAGATGAGGAGAGCGAGGAAGGTAAGAATTTGAATGAGGCTCCATTGATTCAAACCCAGATCGATCGGTTCCGTAAGAAATATACCTTCTCATATAATAAAGTACACGATTCCCAATATGGAGAGAAATTGTTGGCTACGATCCCTTCTCTTACTCGTAATCAACTGAATGTGATTGTGCTGAACTTCGTGGATATGCTTTCGCATGCTCGTACGGAGAGTAAGATGATCCGCGAGTTGGCGCAAAGCGAGGCGGCCTATCGCAGTTTGACTAAATCATGGTTCCAGCACTCTTCTACGCTTGAGTTGTTCAAACGAATCGCCGAGCGGGGAGGAAAAGTAATCGTTACGACCGATCATGGAACGATTCGGGTAACGAATCCGATCAAGGTGATAGGTGATAAGAATACGAATACCAATCTACGCTATAAGGTAGGCAAGAACTTGAACTACAATCCAAAAGAGGTATTTGAGATCCGGGACCCGGAAAAAGTAGGGCTTCCCTCCCCGAATCTAAGCAGTAAGTATATTTTCGCCTACGGAGAGAATTTCTTCGCTTATCCGAATAATTATAACTACTACGTATCCTATTATAAAAATACATTCCAGCACGGAGGAATCTCGATGGAGGAGATGTTGGTGCCGTTTATTACGATGGAACCGAAATAAATATCGTTTTTTTGTTCGTGGATGGTAGGTTTTGTTTAATTTTGCGAAAAAAGAAGTATGTTTATCCATAATGAAATACGTAAGAATCTTTCCTTGTTCTCTGATATATGTAAGAATCATGGGATAAAATCGTTGTATGCGTTTGGATCTTCAGTGACAGAGCAATTCAATCCACAGAGGAGTGATATTGACTTGTTGGTAGAGATGGAGGATATGGATCCTTTAGAAAAAGGAGAAAAATTACTTTCTTTATGGGATAAGTTAGAAGATTTCTTTCAAAGAAAAGTAGATCTACTGACTCAGAAAAGTTTAAAAAATCCATTTCTTTTAGAGAATATAGATAAAACAAAAATTCTATTGTATGACAATGAAAGAAAAGAAGTATTTGTCTGACATGATGAGGGCGATAAGCTTGATCGAATCGTTTACCGCAAATACTAGATCTTATATGGAGTATACAGTGGATCTAAAGACGCAAAGTGCGGTGGAAAGGCAATTGGCCATTATAGGTGAGGCTCTAAATCAATATGACAAACAACCGGAACGTATATCGCTAAACAATACACGGAAAATAGTTGGTTTTCGTAATCGGATTATACATGCTTATGACAGCTTGGATGACACATTGGTTTGGGCGATAGTCGTTAATCATCTGCCGGCCTTAAAAAGTGAAGTGAAAACATTATTGGAAAATTGTTAAGTTAGATAAGATGAGCACACTGAAAATAGAAAGTTTGGATAAGATCCATGAGGCGGCTAAGGAGTTTATCGCCGGGATGGATGATCGTACGGTCTTTGCCTTCTATGGTCCGATGGGGGCCGGTAAGACTACCTTTATCAAGGCGATCTGTGAGGAATTGGGTGTGGAGGATGTGATCAACAGTCCCACATTCGCTATTATCAATGAGTACCGTAGCGATACGACGGGAGAATTGATTTATCATTTTGATTTTTACCGGATCAATAAATTGAGTGAGGCGGAGGATATCGGAACAGAAGACTATTTCTATAGCGGAGCTTTATGTTTTATTGAATGGCCGGAGAAAATAGATGAGTTGTTACCCGGAGATGTGGTAAATGTCACGATCTCGGAGAATCCGGACGGTTCACGTACTGTAGAGGTTAAGTAAGTCTATGGATCCTTCCGAATACTTTATCTTATCCTTGTTTATCGCTTTGGGATTGTTCTCAATCGTAGCGGCGATCTGTAATTTTGATTGGTACTTTAAAACCAGCGGGGCGATGACTTTCGTGAACTGGTTCGGTCGTGGCGGCGCACGTATCTTCTATGCGTTGTTGGGAATCGGGCTGATCGCTTGTGGGGCGCTGGGACTTATGTATTGGTGATAAAAAGTAAATTATACTTACTTGTCCTAGTAAGTATAATCAAAATGCCTAAGTAAGTATAACTTCGTTGTCTGATGAAGTTATACTTACTTTGAAAAAGGCCTTATTCCGCTAATTGGAAATCGAGTTGCTTACGTTCCAGATTCGCTTGCGCTACTTTGATAGTGATAGGGTCTCCCAAACGATATTGACGTTTCTTGCGACGGCCCAATAAACAATAATTCTTCTCATCAAACTCATAGTAATCGTCATCCAGATCACGGATAGGTACGAGTCCCTCGCATTTATTCTCGTTCAGTTCTACGTAAAGTCCCCATTCGGTGACACCGGAGATAACGCCGTCGAATACCATGCCGAGCTTATCCTGCATGAATTCTACTTGCTTATATTTGATGGATGCACGCTCTGCGTTGGCGGCGACTTGCTCCATGTTGGAACAATGATCGCATAAATCCTCATACTTCTTTTGTATAACGCTACGGCCACCAGCTAGATAACGTTCCAGCAATCGGTGTACCATCATATCCGGATAACGGCGGATAGGAGAGGTGAAATGTGTATAGTATTCGAAAGCCAAGCCATAGTGGCCGATATTCTCCGTGGAGTAACGGGCCTTTTGCATGGCACGGATCGCCACTGTCTCGATCAAGTTCTCTTCCGGCTTTCCTTGTACATTGTCCAATAAGGAGTTGATTCCTTTGGAGACATCCGTCTTCGTGCCGTCTGTTTTCAACTTATAGCCGAAGCGACGGATAAAAGAGGCGAAATTCTCCATTTTATCTGGGTCCGGAAGCTCATGGATACGATAAACAAATGTCTTCTTAGTCTTTCCTTTAGGAGGACGGCCCACGAACTCTGCTACGGTACGGTTTGCCAATAGCATGAACTCCTCGATTAACTTATTAGCGTCTTTTGAGACCTTGAAATAAACACGGACTGGTTTCCCTTGTTCGTCGATCTCGAATTTAACCTCATAGCGGTCGAAGTTGATAGCGCCACTCTTGAAACGACGTTCCCGCAATTTCTTGGCAAGGTCGTTCAAGGCTAGAATCTCCTCTTTATAATCTCCCTCGCCGGTTTCGATCACCTCTTGTGCTTCCTCATAGGTAAAGCGGCGGTCGCTCTTGATGATCGTGCGGCAGATCCGGGAGTTTTGTACCACGGCATCGCTATTTAGTTCGAAGACAGCGGAGAAGCATAATTTTTCCTCGTCGGGACGTAAAGAGCATATTTGGTTACAAAGTCGCTCAGGAAGCATCGGTATCGTACGGTCTACCAGATAAACGGAAGTCGCACGGCTTTGCGCCTCTTTATCGATGACACCATCCGTTTTCACATAATGTGTTACGTCGGCGATATGTACGCCAACCTCCCAGTTCCCGTTATCCAAACGGCGTGCGGAAAGGGCGTCGTCGAAGTCTTTCGCGTCCTTCGGGTCGATCGTGAAGGTTGTTATCCCCCGGAAATCCTCCCGGTTCTCAATTTCCTCCGGAGAGATCGCTTCCGGGATCTTATCCGCCGCTTTTTCTACCGAGGAAGGATATTTGTAAGGCAATCCGAATTCGGCAAGGATCGCGTGCATCTCGGCGGTATTCTGTCCGGCGATACCTAATATATCGATGACCTCACCCAGTGGATTCTTGGCTTCATCCGGCCATTCCACGATACGTACGATCGCTTTGTCGCCGTTCTTGCCCCCTTTCAGTTTATCCTTAGGGATGAAAATATCGTTAGCCAACGTCTTGTTTTCCGTAATCAAGAAGGCAAAGCCTTTAGCTACTTGAAGTTTACCTACGAAAGTACGCTCCTTGCTCTCAAGGATTTCCACGACCTCACCTTCCGGCTCGGCACCTTTACGTTTGGCGAAAAGCTGTACTTTCACTTTGTCTCCATCCATGGCATGCCCGGAATTACGTTCAGCGATAAATACCGGCGTACCTCCGTCTTCAGGGATGAAAGAATTCTTTCCATTGCTGCGGCGTGCGAAAGTTCCTACGGCTAGGGTTCCCAATCCGTTGAGACGGTAACGGCCACGGTCGATCTCGGTGATGATATCCTCGGCGGACAAGTCATACAGGATGTCTACCACCTGCAATTTCTGCACTTGGTTCTCGACTCCGATGATCTTGCTGATTTGTTTATAGTTGAAAGGTTCCTTGGGAGAGGATTGGAATACGGAAATGATGGCTTGGATCATCGCTTCTTTTTTCATACGTTTACCAACACCCTTTTCCTTTTTTCCTTTTTTCTCCTTATTGTTATCTTTTTTTGCTGGTCTATTCTTTGCCATTCTGTATAATTATTTGCATTTGTTTTTGTGGAGACGGGGCACGCCTCGTCTTTTGCACGCCATGTCTACAAAGGAAACAATTTAAATTGATATTTGGTTGACAATTGTGTTAATTAGATTTATTAAGCTCGCGGATTCTTAATGGAAACAATTCGCCGGCACCCCTTTCGCTCCGGGCTTGCAACAGAATACGCTACCGCTTAGTGGATATTCCTCAAGCTGTTCCTCACTCAATCCGGCACGGGCAGTCGTTATATAAAGCGTGTCGAGCTTATCCCCTCCAAAAGCGCATGACGCTACGTGGGGGGCCGGTACGACAATTTTTGTCAACAGGTCGCCGGTATAGGGATTGTAACAATAAACACCGCCACCTCCCCATTGAGCCACCCAAAGGTTGTCGTTGCAATCTATCGTCATTCCATCCGGGGAGCCGGTGCCCTCGGGTATATTTACGGCTACGCCATCGTACAATATGTCACCGGAGCTATCGTCATACCGGAAACGTATGATCTTACGGGTAGGTGTGTCGTTGTAATACATGTATTTCTTGTTGGCGGACCATACGATCCCATTGGAGATCGTGACTTTTGTCAACTTTGTTTCGACGGTTCCGTCTGCCCATACACAATAAAGGCTGGCAGCCCCTTTAGGCGCGCCAAATCCCATGGTGCCGATCCATAAGCGTCCGGACGGGTCGCATTTCCCATCGTTGCAACGAATCTTCCCGTTATTGTCCGGGATTGGGGCGATAGATGCCGTGTTCCCATCCGTTAGGTTTACACGTATGATCTCGTTTTGTAAAGCGACGACTACCGTACTGTCCGTTTCCGGTACGACGGTAGAGACCATGCGGTCGAACTGCCATGAACGGCAGTTTTGCAAGTCCGGTATATACTCATATAACGTCTTTCCTTCAATATCTACCCAGAAAAGTGTATTGCGATCGGGATGCCAAATCGATCCCTCCCCTGTAGTAGCTTCCGCCCGAAACGCCAGATCGGGGCTGATTATAATAGGATCGTTTATACAAGAGGTTCCTTCAAACATGATAAATGCCAATATTAATTTAATAACTATTTTTTTCATGGTATGCTATGAATCTGAGTTTACAAAGGTATAAATTTGTTTTATAATGCCATGATAAAAGATTATTTATGTAACTTTGCCGCTTAAATAAAATTACCGATGAGCGTAGAGATAAGAGAAGTTACCAGTAAGAAGGAGCTTAAGAAATTTGTCAAGTTCAATATCGAATTATACAAGGGTAATCCCTATCACGTACCGGGTTTAATAGAGGAAGAGATGATGACGCTGGATAAGAAGAAAAATCCGGCGTTCGAGGTGTGCGACGCTATTTACTTCCTTGCCTATAAGGACGGGAAGGTGGTAGGCCGTATCGCTGGTATGGTGAATCGCCCGAGTAACGAGGCTTGGGGACAGAAACGTGCCCGCTTTGGTTTCGTTGATTTTATTGATGATGACGAGGTGGTTGATGCCCTTTTCGGTGCTGTCGAGAAATGGGCCCGCGAACAAGGCATGGAGGAGATCCACGGTCCGATGGGCTTTACCGATATGGATCACGAGGGTATGTTGATCGAGGGTTTCGATCAGATCGGTACGATGGCTACAATTTATAATTATCCCTATTACCCCAAGCAAGTGGAGCGTATCGGATACGGAAAGGATCAAGATTGGCATGAATTTAAGATCTATATACCGGATGGCGTTCCCGAGAAGCATTTGCGTATCGGCGAGATCGTGAAGAAGAAATACGGATTGAAGGTGCTGAAGTTCAAGAACGCTAAGGAGATTATGCCTTACGCCCGTCCGGTATTCCATACATTGAACGCGGCTTTCGCTCCCTTGTATGGTTTCGCGCAATTGACCGAGAAGCAGATCGATTATTATATCAATATGTATATCCCTATGCTGCGTTATGATTTGGTAACGCTGATCGTAAGGGAAGAGGATAATGCGGTGGTTGGCTTTGGCATCTCCCTGCCCAACCTATCGAGAGCCTTACAAAAGGCTCGTGGGCATATGTTACCCTTCGGGTGGATTCATTTGCTGAAAGCGTTGAAGAGCAAACCGAAAGTAATCGACCTGTATTTGACAGGAGTCTTGCCGGAATATCAAAGTAAAGGCGTGAACGCTTTATTATTTAATGACTTGATTCCTGTCTATAAGCGTATCGGTGCCGTTTACGCCGAGAGTAACCCGGAGCTGGAGACGAATAGCGCCGTACAAGCGCAATGGGATTATTTTAAGCGAGAGCATCATAAATCAAGAAGAGCATATATTAAAAAGTTATAAGAGATATGGATGAGCTGAATTCAACGATACAACAACCTACGGAATATAACGATGATGACATCAAGACACTGGACTGGATGGAGCATATCCGCCGGCGTCCCGGTATGTATATCGGAAAACTGGGGGACGGTAGCTATGCCGATGATGGTATCTATGTGTTGTTGAAGGAGGTGCTGGATAACTCTATCGACGAGTACATGATGGGGTATGGCAAAAGTATCGAGGTGACTATCGAGGAAGGTACGGTAGCCGTACGGGATTATGGCCGTGGTGTCCCTCTGGGTAAAGTCGTGGATGTGTCTAGCAAGATGAATACCGGCGCTAAATACGATAGCAAGGCGTTTAAGAAATCCGTGGGTTTGAATGGTGTGGGTATCAAGGCTGTGAATGCCTTGAGTAGTTATTTCTTGATAACCAGCTACCGTGACGGAGAGTGTAAGCGGGTGGAATATAGTAAAGCGATCGTCACGGAGGAATCGGATATCCAACCGACCGGGGAGGCGAACGGTACGCAGGTGTTTTTTGTCCCGGATCGGGAGATCTTTAAGGATTATCATTATAAGGACGAGTTTATCGAGGGGCTATTAAAGAACTATGTCTTCTTGAACTCGGGACTTTCCATTATTTACAACGGCAAGCGTTTCTATTCCCGCAACGGTCTGGTGGATTTGTTGAACGAGAATATGACCACCGAGCCTCTTTACCCGATCATCCACCTGAAAGGGGAGGATATAGAGGTGGTTATCACGCATAGCAACCAATATGGAGAGGAATATTATTCGTTCGTGAACGGCCAGCATACCACCCAAGGCGGTACGCACCTTTCCGCTTTCAAGGAGTCTGTAGGTCGTGTCATCAAGGAATATTACAATAAGAATTTCGAGTATTCGGATATTCGTGCGGGTATCGTGGCCGCTATCAGCATAAAAGTGGAGGAGCCTGTATTCGAGAGCCAGACAAAGACCAAGCTCGGCTCGAAAGATATAGGACCGGACGGCCCTACGGTAGCGAAGTTTATCGGTGATTTCATCAAGAATGACCTGGATAACTATTTGCATAAGAATATGGAGACTTCGGAGCTTTTGCTGAAGAAGATCTTGGAGTCCGAGAAAGAGCGCAAGGCGATCGCCGGTGTTACGAAGCTGGCCCGCGAGCGTGCGAAGAAAGCGAATTTACATAATAAGAAACTAAGGGATTGCCGGATTCACCTGACCGATTCGAAAGGGGATTTGCTAGAGGAAAGCAGTATCTTTATCACGGAGGGTGACTCGGCTAGCGGTTCTATCACGAAGAGCCGTAACCCGAATTACCAAGCTGTATTTAGTTTGAGGGGTAAGCCTTTGAATAGTTATGGCTTGACAAAGAAGATCGTTTACGAGAACGAGGAGTTTAACTTGCTTCAAGCGGCCTTGAATATTGAGGATGGCTTGGAAGGTTTGCGGTATAATAAGGTGATTATCGCGACAGATGCCGACGTGGACGGGATGCATATCCGTTTATTGTTGATTACCTTCTTCTTGCAATTCTTCCCCGATTTGATTAAGCGTAATCATGTTTATATCTTGCAAACCCCATTATTCCGAGTACGTAACCGGCAGAAGACGTGGTATTGTTATTCAGAGGAGGAACGCTTGGCTGCCATAGCCGCTGCCGGGAAGAATCCGGAGATCACCCGATTCAAAGGTCTGGGAGAGATCTCTCCCGATGAGTTCAAGCATTTTATCGGCAAGGATATACGCCTTGATCCGGTGACAATGAAGAAAGAGGACCTCGTGAAAGATATGCTCGAGTTCTATATGGGGAAGAATACCATGGAGCGACAGAACTTTATTATCGATAACTTAGTGGTTGAAGAAGATGTCATCAATTGAAAATAAACGTATTGCGCTTTTTCCCGGTACCTTCGATCCTTTTACGATCGGGCATCAATCCTTGGTAAGGCGTGGGTTGGAACTGGTGGACGAGATCGTGATCTCGATCGGTATCAACGATAAGAAGCTTACCTATTTCTCCTTGGAGAAGCGGATGGAAGCGATCTGGAATCTATACAAGGATAATCCAAGGGTGAAAGTCATGTCATATAATCAATTGACGGTGGATTTCGCTAAAGAGGTCGGAGCCGGCTTTATCTTAAGAGGAATCCGTACGGTCAATGATTTCGAATATGAGAAGACGATCGCGGACGTGAATCGTAAGTTGACGGGTATCGAGACTTTTATCTTGTTTACGGAACCGGAGCATACGCATATTAGCTCAAGTATTGTCCGTGAGTTGTTACGCTACGGCAAAGACATTTCCCAATTCGTCCCTAAAGAGACGAGATTGTATTGAAAATTATGAAACGAATATATCTGATGAAAAGAATCGTCTTATCCCTGCTGATCGTTCTAGGTGTGTTTACCGGAGCGACAGCGCAAAAAGCGAATATGGATGCCCGGAAGCTCCAATTGGCTTTATTCGCTATATCTAATCTATATGTCGACTCTACTAGCGAGACGAAGTTGGTGGAAGACGCTATAGTCGGCATGTTGGATAAGCTAGACCCTCATTCCAATTATATGGACCCGGAGGAGACGAAAGAGATGACCGAGCCTTTACAAGGCAATTTCGATGGTATCGGCATACAGTTCAATATGTTGACGGATACGCTTTACGTGATTCAGGTAATCCCCGGAGGTCCCTCTGAGAAGGTGGGGTTGATGGCGGGCGACCGTATTATCCAAGTAGACGATACCTTGATCGCCGGCGTGAAGATGAAGACTACCGATATCATGAAGAAACTACGCGGACCGAAAGGTACCGAGGTGCGTGTGAAAGTAAAGCGAGGCAAGTCGCCGGAATTGATGGATTTCAAGATCGTTCGCGGTAAGATTCCCGTGTATAGTCTGGATGCCGCTTATATGGCGGATAAGAATACCGGTTATATTAAGTTGAACCGTTTCGCCGCTTCTTCCGCCGATGAATTCAGGGAGGCGTTGGAGAAGCTCCGGAAACAGGGCATGAAGAACTTGATTCTGGATTTGCAGGGAAATGGCGGGGGATATTTGAATATCGCCATAGAGTTAGCGGATGAGTTCTTGGATAAAAACCGGTTGATCGTTTATACGAAAGGGAGTAAGCAACCTCGTGAGGAGGCGAACTCTACCGCTCGTGGACAATTCCAAGAGGGACGTTTGGTCGTTCTGGTGGACGAGTCCTCGGCTTCGGCCAGCGAGATCGTCTCCGGCGCTATTCAAGATTGGGACCGTGGAGTGATCGTAGGTCGCCGTACCTTTGGTAAAGGTTTGGTACAGAAACCGATTCCCCTGCCGGATGGTTCCATGATTCGTTTGACGGTTTCCCGTTACTATACACCCACCGGACGTTGTATACAAAAGCCTTACGAGAACGGGAAGATGGAGGAGTACCACCATGATCTGATCGACCGTTATAACCGGGGGGAGTTGATGAGTGCCGATAGCATTCATTTCCCGGATTCAATGAAGTATAACACCTTGGTTACCGAGCGTACCGTATATGGAGGTGGAGGTATTATGCCGGACGTGTTCATCCCGGTAGATACGACTCGCTATACGGATTATCACCGGAAACTGGTAGCTTCCGGTTTAGTCAATCGGGTGTCCATGAATTATCCGGATCGTAATCGGAACCAGATGATGGCTAAATATCCGAAGTTCCAGCAGTATAAGCAAGATTTCGTGGTCGGAGAGGATATCATGGAGGAGCTTCTGAAGATGGCCGGCGATGAGAAGATTGAGTTTGAGGAAGAGCAATATAATTGTTCGAAGCCGTTGATCATGCTTCAGATCAAGGCGCTTATCGCACGGGATCTCTATGATATGGCGCAGTACTTCCAGATTATCAATGATGATAATCCGAGTTACCAGAAAGCGCTTCAGATTATTAATAATAAAGAAACTTACAATAGGCTTTTAGGACGTTAGCCAACGTAAACAGATAAGGGTATGTATTGGACGCTTTTTCTGACATTCGTGAAAATCGGTATGTTTACCATCGGAGGTGGATACGCCATGTTGCCGCTTATCCAGCGGGATGTGGTGGACCGGGGATGGATGACGAAAGAGGACTTTATCGACGTTTTCTCCGTGGCCCAATCGTTGCCGGGTATTTTCGCCGTGAATATAGCGATCTTCGTGGGTTATAAACTGAAGAAGACATGGGGCGGTTTTGTTTGTGCCTTGGGTACGATTCTCCCTTCTTTTGTAATCATGCTCTTGATCGCGTTATTCTTTACGCAGGTAAAGGATAATGTATGGGTGGAGAAGGCGTTTATGGGATTGCGTCCGGCGGTGGTCGCCTTGATCGCCGTGCCTTGTCTGACAACCGCACGCTCTATCAAGTTGAGTTACGTGCAAATGATCATACCTGTCGGGGCGGCATTGCTGATCTGGATGGGTGGGGTGTCTCCCGCTTGGATTATCTTGGCGGCTATAGCCGGAGGTTTGGTGTATGGTTTAAATAAGAAGGGCTGATATGATTTGGTTGCAATTATTATATGTATATCTGAAGATCGGTATATTGGGCTTTGGTGGCGGGTATGCGATGTTATCCTTGATACAAGCCGACGTGGTGGACCGCTATGGTTGGATTTCCTTGCAGGAGTTTACCGATATTGTCGCTATCTCTCAAATGACACCCGGGCCGATCGGTATCAATAGCGCCACCTATATAGGGTATACGGCGGTGCATAATGCGGGGTATTCGGAGACGATGAGTATCCTAGGGTCTTGCCTGACGACATTTGCGGTATGTCTGCCCTCTTTCATATTGGTTCTCTTGATCTCTTATTTCTTCGCTAAGTTCCGGAATAATAAATATGTAGAGGCGGCTTTCCTTGGATTGCGCCCGGCTACGGTCGGTTTGATCGCCGCCGCTGCCTTGCTATTAATGAATAAAGAGAACTTCATCGACTACAAGAGCTTCTTGATCTTTGGTGCCGCCTTTATCTTGACTTGGAAATTCAAGATACATCCTATCTTGATGATTATTTTGGCAGGTATCGCCGGGGTTATTTTGTATTATTGAGGATCAAATCGGCTCAATTTGAGCTGATTCTTTAAGAAGAATGACTACTTTTGAGCCGATAAAAGATAGGTGGAATGGCGTTTATCCTTACTTCTTGCTCGATATAACGCAAATCCGCTGACACACCTTTTGTGCGGAGGTAGCGAGATCGTGGGAAAGAAGTGGTGATAAGCGTGCTTTTTCGTTAAAAAGAGGCCGATTTGGGACATAATAGGTGACGAGACAGCTTGCGAGAGGACGCATTCCTTGATGCGTATACTTGCGTTAGACGTTGTGAGTGGCTGTGCATTGGGTTGTGAGTACCCGTGAATGGGCATTCGTAGCCTGTTACAACCTTATCGTAACACTGTTTCACCCTTTTTCTTGTCTAAATAGATGAATTAGGATGAATTCATTTCACTGGAATAAAAGACTGTTTTTGGGTATTCGTCTATTAGCGAGATGATTGCCGTTTTTTTCTTTCGTATTTGGGAGTGAGCCGTACCTTTGCCCGGAATAATCGATTCTCCGGGACTTCGGTTATCATTTTGTCAAATTGTCAAATCGATGGCCTTATAAATATATATCCGCACGCTTTCCTGTCGATGCAATTGCCCGTTTAATCGGTGAAAACAGCCCCTTTTTCTAGTCTGGTTGCCCATGTTTTTAAGGTAATATAGTTTTGCTTTCGTAAAAAGATAGAAAACGAAGGCAATATGAAACAATACGCTTTATTATTCGCATGTCTGTTCTTCCTCTGTGTGGGGAGTAAGGCACAAGAGCAACCTACCCGATGGACGTTGCGTGCTTGCTTGGATTACGCTTTGGAGCATAATATCCAAGTAAAGAAAAGCAAGGTGTCGCATCTTTCCGGTATAGAGGATACGAAGCAGGCGAAAGCACAGCTTTTCCCTTCCCTTTCGGCTTCGGTTACCCAAGGATTCGTGAATTATCCTTCGAGCGACGCCGCTACGAATAATAGCTATAGCGGTAATTATGCGCTGAACGCTAAATGGACGCTTTTTGATGGAGGGCAACGTGTACAGGCGATCAAGCAACAGGAAATACAAAATACCGTCGATGAGCTGGGTATCGAGCAAAACGAGGATGATATCCAAATCTCCTTGATACAGACCTATATGCAGGTACTATATGCGATGGAGTCCGTTCGTATCAACCAAAATACGGTCGAGGTATCTACGGCGCAACGGGATCGTGCGGTGGAGTTGCTACGTGCCGGTTCGATCTCGAAAGTGGATTTGGCTCAGTTGGAAAGCCAGTTAAGCACCGATAAATATCAATTGGTCGTAGCCCAGACGAATCTAGACAATTATAAGTTGCAATTGAAGCAATTACTAGAACTGGATATAACCGAAGAGATCGAATTGGTGATGCCGGAGCTTACGGAGAAAGATATCTTAACCCCGCTTCCGAGCAAGCAAACGATTTACAATACCTCTCTGGCCGTGATGCCGCAAATAAAGAGCAGTGAGCTGGCCGTGGACATCGCCGAGCTGGAGAAGAAAAAGGCGAAAGGTGCTTTCCTTCCTTCGCTCTCCATGAACGCCGGGCTGGGTACCGGCCATCTTTCCGGAACGGATTACGCTTTCGGTAGCCAGGTCTGGAATAGTTTCAACGAGAGTGTCGGATTGACGATCAGCATCCCTATCTTCAGTAACCGTCAGTATAAGACGGCCTATAACAAGGCGAAATACGCGATTACCACCAGCCAGTTGGAGTTGCTGAATACCCAAAAACAATTGCTGCAAACCGTGGAGGGGATCTATCTGGACGCTACCTCGTCGCAGACCCAATATACCTCGGCTACCGAACGCTTGAGTTACGTGAAAGAAAGCTATAACTTGATCGATGAGCAATTCAGCCTCGGTATGAAAAATACGCTTGAGCTATTGACGGAGAAGAACAATTATCTGACCGCCCAGCAAGAGCAGCTACAAGCGAAATACATGGCCTTGATGAGCGTTCAATTGCTGAATGTTTATCAGAAGAAGCCGGTTGCGGAGAATTATTAACCCACTAATGGATATATTTACTCCACTCTCTTTTTTCAAGGTTACCCTGCGACGGAGGTCGTGGGGGGCCTTTTGAACAAGAATACAACGTAAAACAGAAATAAAAAGAATCAGAATATGGACAAGAAGAAACTAATCATGGGCGGTGTTGCCGTTATCCTCATTGCGGGGGGCGTGTTCCTTTTCACGGGCAAATCCTCGAAAGGCGGGATCAAGCTGGAGACCGCTAAAGTAGGGCGCAGCACGATCACGAATACGGTTACGGCCACCGGTACGGTAGAGCCCGTTACCGAGGTTGAGGTAGGTACGCAGGTCTCCGGTATCATCGATAAGTTGTACGCTGATTATAACGACGTGGTGAAAGCCGGCCAACTGATCGCCGAGATGGATAAGATCAACCTCCAAGCCGAGCTTCGTTCCGCCGAGGCGCAATTGGCGAGCAGCAAGACGGAGTTCGAGTATCAACAGAAGAACTACGCACGTAGCAAGGTGCTTCACGAGAAACAATTGATTAGCGATACGGATTATGAGACGGCTACCTATAATTACGAGAAGGCGAAGGCCGCTTACGACCAGAGTCAGGCCTCCATGGTAAAGGTAAACCGTAATCTCGAATATGCCACGATCACGAGCCCTATAGACGGAGTGGTTATCAATCGGGCTGTTGAGGAAGGACAGACCGTTGCCGCCGGCTTCGAGACCCCGACGCTGTTTACCATTGCCGCCGACTTGACGAAGATGCAGGTAATAGCGGATGTGGATGAGGCGGATATAGGTAATGTGGAGGAAGGCCAACGGGTTAGTTTTACGGTGGATGCCTATCCGAACGATCAATTCGAGGGCGTGGTTCGTCAGATTCGTTTAGGGGACAGCGAAAGCACTTCCAGCGCTTCTTCCAGTACTTCTTCTTCCACGGTTGTTACGTATGAGGTAGTAATTACGGCGGATAATCCGGACTTGAAACTGAAACCTCGCTTGACGGCAAATGTCACAATTTATACGTTGGAACGTGCGAATATCTTGACCTTGCCGAACAAGGCGCTTCGTTTTATCCCCGAGCCCGCCATCATGGAATCGTTGGGTATGACCGTGACGGATCCGAATGCGGAGGTACAACCCGGAAAACGCTTGGTTTGGTCCCGCCAAGGAAATACCTTGAGCCCGAGGCAGATTACGGTCGGAACCAGCAACAACAGCGTGACCGAAGTAACCGAGGGCTTGAGCGAGGGCGATGAGGTAGCCGTAGATTTAGCGAGCGCCGCCAACATGCCGGAAGTAGGTGCAGGAGCGGAGCGTAGCCCCTTCATGCCGGGCCCTCCGGGAAGCAACAAAAATAAGAGATAGTTTGCGTCATGAAAGAAATTATCACATTAGACAATATAAAACGAGACTTCCACGTAGGCGACGAGACCGTCCATGCCCTGCGAGGCGTGTCGTTCACGATTCGCGAGGGGGAGTTCGTTACGATCATGGGAACCTCCGGCTCCGGAAAGAGTACGTTGCTGAACACGCTGGGTTGCCTTGATACTCCTACGAGCGGGGAGTATTACTTAGACGGAGTATCCGTGCGCACCATGAACAAGCGGCAGCGAGCGACCCTCCGGAATCGCAAGATCGGATTCGTTTTTCAAAATTACAATCTGTTACCGAAGACGACAGCGGTAGAGAACGTAGAGCTTCCTCTCATGTACAATCCTACTTATAAAGCGGCCCAACGTAGGGAGAAGGCGGTCAACGCTTTGATCGCCGTGGGCTTGGGAGACCGACTGATGCATAAAAGTAACCAGATGTCCGGTGGCCAGATGCAGCGTGTGGCGATCGCCCGTGCCTTGGTGAACGATCCGGCGGTGATCCTTGCGGATGAGGCTACCGGCAACTTGGATACCCGTACCTCTTTCGAGATCTTGGTGCTCTTCCAGCGCCTGCACGCCGAGGGACGCACGATTATCTTCGTCACCCACAACCCGGAGATTGCCCAATACAGCAGCCGGAATATCACGTTGCGCGACGGTCATGTAACCGCCGATACGGTGAATACGAATATCTTGAGCGCCGCTGAGGCTTTGGCCCGCCTGCCCAAGAATGATGATTAGAATAATGAATTAATGTGGTAATAGCATATTATTTAGAATGAATACGACGAATTTACTAAAGATAGCCCTCCGGGCCTTGGCCAACAACAAGCTGCGGGGATTCCTCACGATGCTGGGTATCATCATCGGCGTGGCTTCCGTGATCACGATGCTGGCCATCGGTCAAGGCTCGAAGCGGAGTATACAGGCGCAGATCAGCGAGATGGGCTCGAACATGATCATGATCCAGCCGGGAGCCGACATGCGTGGCGGCGTACGCCAAGACGCCTCTGCCATGGAGACGCTGAAGCTACAGGACTACGAGGATATCGTGAACGAGACTCGCTACGTCTCCGCCACCTCGCCCTCCGTGAACAGTAGTGGGCAGGCCATCTATGGCGCCAATAACGCCCCGACTACCGTCTACGGTATTAGCCCGGATTATATGGAGATACGCCGATACGAGGTGGAGGATGGCGATATGTTCAGCGATCAGGACGTACAGACCGCCGCCAAGGTATGCGTGATCGGGAAGACGGTGGTGGATAACCTTTTCCCCGGCGGAGAGAATCCCGTCGGTAAGGTGATCCGTTTCCAGAAGCTACCGTTCCGGGTCGTGGGCGTACTGAAAAGCAAAGGATACAACAGCATGGGAATGGACCAAGACGACCTGATCTTAGCTCCATACACAACTATTCAAAAAAAGATCTTGGCCATTACCCATTTGCAAGGCATAACCTGCTCGGCGCTCAAGGAGGAGTACACCGATCAAGCCATAGACGAGATATCGGAGATACTGAGGCGTAACCATAGGTTGCGGGAAACCGATGATGATGATTTCACGATCCGGAGTATGCAGGAGTTGAGCACGATGTTGACAAGTACGACGGATATAATGACGACGTTGCTGGCTGCGGTGGCTGGTATCTCTCTTCTCGTTGGTGGTATCGGTATCATGAATATCATGTACGTGAGCGTGACGGAGCGTACGCGGGAGATCGGCCTCCGTATGAGTATCGGTGCGAAAGGCATGGATATCTTGGCTCAGTTCTTGATCGAGTCTATCCTTATCAGCGTGACCGGAGGATTGATCGGCGTGCTTTTCGGCGTGGGAGCTGCCTTGATCGTGAATGTCGTGGCGCATTTCCCGATCTATATCCAGCCGTGGAGCGTACTGCTCTCTTTCGTGGTATGTACGGTGACGGGCGTGTTCTTCGGATGGTACCCGGCCAAGAAGGCGGCGCAGCTCGACCCGATCGAGGCCATACGCTATGAGTAGACGGATGCTCACTAGATAAGGCTACATGGCTCATATAACGGTAGGAATGACTATATTTGCGTAGCACTAAAGAGGATAATAAGATGAATGACACACCACAATCTCCCCCTATCAAAGGTTTGGGAAAGTTGATACACATCGCGGGATGGGGTATCCTGTTCTGCTCCCCTTTCTTCTTCACGGGGAGGGAGTCGCAAGTCACGTTCGAGGGCTATTTCCGGAGCATCATCGTGCCGCTTTCCTTCATGCTCGTCTTCTACTTGAATTACGGGTGGCTGGTGAGGCGGTATTTGTTTAACCGCCGGACAGGGCGTTTCCTGTTGATCAATCTATTGCTTATCGGGGCTACGATGCTGTTCGTGCATCTCTGCATGCGCTATTTCTATCCGCCGGAGATGCATCATCCGGCTCGTCCGCCCCGCCCGTTGAACGAGACGGTGGGGTTCTTTCTCGTCAACGCCGTTATCTACTCCTTGGTAGCCGGCCTTAGCGTGGCGATCAAGATGACGGACGGATGGTACCGGGTGGCGGCTATCCAGCGGGAACTGGAGAAGGAGCGTGCCGAGGCGGAATTGCAGAACTTGAAGAGCCAGCTTAACCCGCATTTCCTGTTTAATACGTTGAATAATATCTATAGCTTGATAGCGTTCAGCCCGGAGAAGGCGCAGGAGGCGGTGCACGATTTGAGCCGCTTGCTTCGCTATGTCTTGTATGAGAGTAGCCAGCCTTTTGTCCCATTGGAGAAGGATTTCGACTTCCTTCGTAATTATGTGGAGCTGATGCGTATACGCCTGCCCAAACATGTGGAGCTGAAAACGAATATCGTCGCTTCCTCCCCGGGAACCTTGATCGCCCCCCTGTTGTTTATCTCCTTGGTCGAGAATGCGTTTAAGCATGGGGTGAGCAATAATAAGCCGTCTTTCATCCATTTGGATATCCATCAGGAGGGGGCGGAGGTAGTTTGTACTATTGTGAATAGCTATTTCCCGAAAAGCCCGGATCAAGATAAAAGTGGTTCCGGTATCGGGCTGGTGAATCTGGAGAAACGCTTGGGGCTGCTCTATTCGGGGCATTTCTCGTTCCAATGCGGTCGGGAGGGGGATAACTATTCTTCTTATCTATCAATTACTATAAACGAGACTGAGATATGAGATTGACTTGCGCGATTATTGACGATGAACCTTTAGCGGTTAGCTTGCTGGAAAGCTACGTCTTGAAAACTCCGTTCCTGGATTTACAAGGGACTTATAATAGTGCCTTGGACGCTCTTTCCGACTTACGGGATCGGCCGGTGGATCTGCTTTTTCTGGATATCCAGATGTCGGAGTTGAGCGGATTGGAGTTCTCCCGTATCTTGAACGCCGATACCCGTGTCATTTTTACGACGGCTTTCGATCAATATGCCGTGGATAGTTACCGAGTAAACGCGCTGGATTATTTGTTGAAGCCAATTAGTTATCCGGACTTCCTTGCCTCGGCGAATAAGGCGTTGCGATGGTATGAGTTGCTCCGTAAGCCGGTGTCTTCGGAAGAGAAGGAAGGATCCGCGCCAATCGCGGAGAAGGGCGGGATGGAGAGTATTTTCGTCAAGAGTGAGTATAAGCTGTTGCAAATAGAGCTGCGCAAGATATTATATATTGAAGGATTAAAGGATTACGTGAAGATATTCGTGGAGGATGAGCCCCGTCCGGTCCTTTCGTTGATGAGCATGAAGAGTTTGGAGGATATGTTACCTTCGGATCGCTTTGTGCGTGTTCATCGCTCTTTTATCGTCCAGCCGGAGAAGATCAAGGTGATCGAGCGGAATCGGATTGTCTTTGGAAAGGAGTATATCCCGATCTCCGACAATTATAAACAGCATTTCCTAGAGATGATAGAGCGTAGATCGATCCTGCCGAAATAACCGCTGGTTAGTTGAACAACTGGAGCAATAATTTCTCTATCGCTACGGTCATAGGACGTCCGTCGCAGGAATAGTTGTTTACGAATAGGGCGATGGCGTATTGCTTATCGCCTTTGTTTATATATCCCGCATATCCTTTTACCCGGCTCATGCTTCCGCTTTTAAGATGAGCTTTTCCTTGGAGGGATGAGCCTTTTAAGAAGTTCCTCACCGAGCCTTCTACCCCCGCTACGGGCAATGATTCGTAGAAGGCTGTGTGTTGTTGTGAACAGGTTTTCATATAAATCAATAAATCAGCCACAAAAGCTGTTGATAACTTGTTGGTAACCGCAAGACCGCTACCGTCGTACATCCAGACGCACGAGAGGTCGAGTCCTTTCCCTTGCCAATAGTCCCGAAGCACCTGGATACCCCGGTTAAAAGAAGATATGACCTCTCCCTTACGGGGCGTATATCGTAGGCCGATCGTCTTGATCAAGGCATCGGCGAATAAATTATGGCTGACATGATTGGTCACTTCCACGATTTCCCGAAGCGTAGGGGAGTAAGTGGTAACAATCTCGGTCCGTTTCCCGGGTTGCCACCTACCGGCTTCCCGCAAGATACGGAAACAAGACGGTGATTCGCCGACCGTGATCCCTTCATGTTCCAATTGCCTAGTGAGATAATCCGCTAGGAAAAGAGCCGGGTCGGGAATATCCCCTTTGAGCGGATACCATTCCCGGTTAGCGGGGACAATGCCATATAAATAACGATCCGTGGCGAATGGCGCCCCTACGATAAAAGAACTATCCGAAGATACTTGCTGGGTCGTTAAGTAATTATGGAAATGGATGCCGGATAATTCCGGTTCGGTTCCTTTCAACTTCGGGCGGGTTCCGGGAGCTCCGGTTTGCAACCCTAATTTATAAAGATTGTCGAATACGCAAATCCCATAGCTTCCGGCACCATAATAACTACCCATATCTTCGCCAACCCATTTAAGGGAAGTGCCTTCCGTGTCGAATATACTTTCATCAGCGATTACGGCTCCTTGTATTTTATGGATACCCACCTTCTTCAAGGCGGAGATCCATTCCTGTAGAAACCGCTTATGATCCGGGGCGAAATGCGCTGAGCCAAGGCTAGGATCTCCGCTTCCCTTGATATATAAATTGCCTTTTAACAAGCCGTTCTCGATGGAGCCGTCGTATTCTAATGTTGTGGGAAAGCGATAATCCTCGCCCAGTATCTCCAATGCGGTAGCGGTCGTAACCGTTTTCATGACCGAGGCTGGGGTCAGCTGCCGGATTGTATCGTAAGCGAATACCGTCTCGCCACTGTTAACCTCTTTCACGATCAAGGAAAATGAAGCTCCTTCCATATAAGGCTTGCGCAGGAATTGCTTGATAGGTTGTGGAGTCTGTGCCCCCACTGAAAGGTATAAGCAAGAAATGAGGAAGAAAAAGGATATTTTACGTATCATGATGTTTATATATTCTACTTTATTCTATCTTTGTCGCAAGCAAAGATATGAAAATAATATGAATCCACTGTTTGACAAGCCTTTTACGTTTGACCGTGTAATACGCATAGTGTTCGGTATACTGGTCATCTCAGGAATTATTTATTTGATAGCCTTATTACGAAACGCTTTGTTACCTTTCCTGATCGCTTGGTTACTGGCTTATATGATGCAACCGTTCGTAAAGTTCTTCCAATATAAATTATGTTTTAAGAGCCGCATCTTATCGATTATGGCGGTATTGGTGACTTTAGGGCTATTGATAACGTTGCTGGTAGTCATGGTCATTCCTTCCATTGCGGCTGAGGCGGATAAAACGCTAGAACTGATCCGCACACATGATCCCGGTGAAGGTCATGTCCCTTTGATCCCGCATTCATGGATGGAATATCTGGAAAGTAATGTGAACTTCGCCCAGATCATGGAGTTATTGAGTAAGGAGAATTTGTTGAAAGCGGTGAAGCAGATTGCGCCCCAGTTATGGTCTATCTTATCGAACACTTTCTCAATCCTTTTCAGTATCACGATCGTGTTCGTGATCTTGCTTTACTTTATTTTCATCCTTTTGGATTATGAGAAGATCGCGAATGGTTGGATCGATTTGATACCGGAGCGTTACCGTCCGTTCCTGCAAGGTTTGGCTGAGGATGTGGAATACAGCATGAATCGTTATTTCCGCGGACAATCGTTGATCGCTCTTTCTGTAGGGGTTCTCCTCGCGATCGGCTTTAAGATCATTAATTTCCCGTTGGCGGTCACGTTGGGTCTGTTTATCGGCGTGCTGAACTTAATTCCCTATATGCAGGCGATCGGTATTATCCCGATGATTCTATTGAGCTTATTGCGTTCGGCCGAGACTGGCGAGAACTTCTGGTTGATCTTTGGTATGGCTATTTTAGTCTTGGGTATCGTACAATGTATACAGGATTTATATCTTACCCCTCGCATAATGGGTAAGGCTATGGGACTGAATCCCGCCATCATCTTACTCTCATTATCCATCTGGGGAACGATCCTAGGCTTTATAGGCTTAATAATAGCCCTCCCATTGACAACATTGTGCTTATCCTACTATAAACGCTTTATCTTGCACGAAGATAATGAGTTAGATCCCGGAAACCTTGCTCATCAACCTAAGCGAGAGAAAATAAATTCAGATTTAAGCGCAAAAAAATAGCCATGCCTATTGCATATTAAAAAAATACTCCTACCTTTGCACCCGCATTACAGAAGTAACGCACAGGATGATTCGCTAGCTCAGCTGGTAGAGCACAACACTTTTAATGTTGGGGTCCTGGGTTCGAGCCCCAGGCGGATCACATAAGAACAAAGCTAAAAGAGATAAGTCCTGCAATATTAACGTATTGTGGGACTTTTTTATGTTTTAGTCTTGCTTGAAAGCCCAAAAAGGCGCACGAAAAGATACGGTTGAGTATCCAAATCGTACCCCCTTCCCCGAAAAACAAAAAGGGGGTACAATTGTCGGAAAGTCCTTCTGATAAACTACGTGGAGGTCTTCTATTTAATACCAAAACTCATGATCGAATACAGAACTAGCTTTTTTATTTGGTAGATAACCTATTTACTTATTTCTCCAACTTTATAACCTACGATTCCAAAAGACTTGTGTAGCGCCGGGATTAACCACATGATCAAGCCGGGTAGTCCCCAGCGTTTTTTCTCTTCGCTGATGAAATAGAATCGTTCGATCAGTTTGAGCTTGGGGAACCATTGCTCGATTGTGTGCGGATCGTTTAGTCCGAAATGGAAACGGGCTTTTGTCCGTTTTACCGATTCATGCTTGTCGGAGTTGCGGGCGGCCCATTTACTGACGAAATCAAAATATATCTCGCATCCGGGAAAGCGTTGGGCGAGGTTTTGGATAACAGATTTTACCTGTTCCTCATTGAAATACATCATTACACCTTCCGCGAGGAAAAGGAAGCGGCCGTGAGGATGTTTTTGTCTCAACATATCCATCCAGTCCGTCTCGAGCATAGAGCCTTTGATCGTGAGATCTTTAGCGGAGGCAGGGAATAGCTTTTCACGCAAATTGATTACTTCAGGTAAGTCTAGTTCGTAGAAGGTCGCTTGGTTATGGTTGGAGACACGTTGGAAACGGCTGTCTAATCCGCAACCGATCGATACCACTACCGGATCTTCAGTTACCTTACGGTCGATGAATCGCTGGACCAAACGATCGAAATGGCGTAGGCGGATAGTGGTTCCGGTAGTACTCATCGTGATTTTACCAAACTTGGCGAAATCATAATCTATTTTCTCAACAAGCTCACATGCCATCGGGTCTTTTAATATCGCGTCTTTCCGGTGACTTTCGTGAGCGCGTGATAGTAAGGGAATAAACAAGGTCTCCGCGATGTCATCCTTTATCTCTGGTTTTATTTTATTCATAATATACCTATTTATAGGGATTGATTATCCGGTACAAAGATGGGATCTTTGCTTTTGGTTTATTTACGCAAGAAGGAAGTGTATTTTAATCAAACGGAAAAATGGTACACATAGAACTCTCATCTCGTGGAAGAGATACGATCGCTTTAGAAATGCCGGATATAAGTTATTTTTCTACCAATCGTTCAGGAGGGCTAGAAGAGAACTGTTGGGAGGCGGAGAACAAATTATTGACCTATCGTATCAGTGATTTCAGATGCAGGGATTTTAATGTGACAAGATACCAGATCTATTGCAAGGAGGATTGTTGCATGCGTTCCCTAAATGTCGGTAACTCGTTTATGGGACTTTCTGTTGTTCGTCAGGGGATCGTCGAATGCTTTTTGTCGGAGACACGGGATAAGCGGATTTGGCGGAAAGGGTATACGAATATGATCGTAAGTTCTGGTATCAAGGAAGAGCGGAATCTGTTCCGTAAAGGAGATACTTTTGGTATGACAAGTATTCTGGTGTCGCCGGATTTCTTCCAACATTTGTCGGAACGTTATACGGAGTACTTCGGGAGTGCTTATTTGCGATTCGGCAGGGGGGAGACTTTCTTTATCGCTCCCAAGAATCTCTCGATTCCAATCGCTTTATCTGTGGCGTTGAATGATCTTGAGGTCTCTCAGATGATGGGAAATGCCTCGCCAATGTATCTCGAAGCAAAAGTAACCGAGTGCTTGTCTTTATTTATGCGGGAGACGGAAGGTAAAGAACCGGTTAACGCAAAGATAGTAGGCTTTTCCGATCGGGATAAAATTTATCAGGCCCGGGATATTATATGTTCCGAATATTTGAACCCGCCTTCATTACATGATTTGGCTTTACGTGTCGGAACTAATGAATGTACTTTGAAAGCGGGGTTTAAAGAAGCGTTCCGGACGACCGTGTTTAACTATCTCTTTGATTATCGTATGAATATAGCGATTCACTATCTTTTGGATACCAATAAATCAATAGGGGAAGTTGCCGGCTTGGTCGGTTATGAACATCAAGCGCATTTTTGTACTGCCTTTAAGCGGAAGTTTAATGTCACCCCGTCTGAATATAGGTTGAAAGCGTAGTATAGACCATCGACTTTTATTTCCCGAATCGGGAACTATCCACCTCTTTATGCTCTTTAGCTTTAAAATCTCCGAATTTATAGATAAAGGATAAGGAGACTCGTCTGGAATCCGGGATCATACGCATATGTAAGTCTTGTGTTTTGTATTGGAGATTAAGATCTTTTGGGACCCATGAATTAAACATGTCATCCACTTTTAAAGAGATCTCCGCTTTGCCGTTGGGGGAGATCCATTTCAAGCCGGCGTCTACGTTATACATACTGCTGATCGTCATTGGCCTTGAATGTTGCGGGTAATATAAGAACCGGATACTTCCGCTTTGATAGTAGGCTTCGATGAGATGTTGAACGTATTATTTAATTCGGCATAGAATGCCAGATTATCTTTATTGAAGCTTATATCATGGTAATTATCACATTTCATCTTGTCATAATAACCGTTTAACGTTAATCTGGAATCAAGCACGGAGCCGGCTTTGAATGGTATCATTACATTTAGGCCTAGCTTACTGGAATAGTCGAAATTCAGTGTCTTATAGATAAGAACTAGTCTCTCGGAGGATTGATAGGGGAGCTGGTTGAAATTATTGTCTATATAATTTGCGTATAGCGTGAAAATGTATTTGTTTTTTAGGATGTAGTTCAATTGGGCAGAGTAGAGTCTGGACGGCCTTAAATCCGGGTTACCTTGTATCTCGGTATATCCATTCAGATAAGACACCGTATTCTGCATCTCCCAATAGCTGGGATAGGTCTTGTCTGAAGAAACGGATAATTGCAGGATGTGGCTGGGGTGGGCTCGGTACGTGATTTCCATCATTGGGAATAAGCTCCAATAATCAATCTCCTTATGTTTGTAATACTCTCCGGTCAAAGAGGCGTTTACGGATAGGTTATCAGAGAAGCTTTTGGAAAAGCCGGTATATAAATCATATACATATTCATCCAGTTTACTGTAACTATTAGAGATGGACCAATCGTGTTTGCGCAGTGAATGATATACCTGAGAACTTTTGTCTGAGGCGAAGCTGAATTTTGTCCCATAGTTGAGCATCCAGCCTTTTCCTAATTTATGGTTCTGGTCCGCGTAGACGGAGAGCCTACGGATGTCTTGTTGTGATTTAGCGTTGAAGGCATCTTCTTTCCCGGCTTTCTTCTCTTGGTAATATTGTGTCGTAAGATTGATGTAAGCGGTAAAATCAATCCCTACATTAAGGCCGAACCCGGAGGCATAGTCGAGCGCCAGATTATGCATCTGGATCGGTTTGTCGGATTTCTTTCTGTTTTCGGAATCCGAATAGGTTCCTACAGAAGAGGTGAAAGGATGAGTCCATTGCTGGATCTCTGAGGTATAGGCGAAGCTTAGTTTGTTCTTATCGTTCAAGAACCAATCATTGCCTAGGCGTATGGTATGGACTGGGAGCCGGGTATGTCCTCTGTCGAATTGCTCGATCTCGTAGGTCTTACCATCGAATAAATGGTGTGATAAGATATCCTCACCTGTCCGTTCCCTGTGGTAGCCGAAGGAGTACATGAGATCGGTAGAATATTTAGGCGCGTTGTAAACGAGAGTAGCGCCACTTTGGTAATTAGCGTAATGCCCTTGGTTGTATAGAGCATTGACTTGTCCTTGCAGTTTGGGAGTCTCGGAAGTACCGTTATTAAGGACCAGATTAATCACGGCCCCGCGTACATGATATTGGGGTGGAGCGCTATACATGATCTCTGCTTCTTGAATACGTTCTTTGGGCATATTCTTAAGCAGATTCTCCAATTGGCTCTCACCCATATTGGTGGTCTTGCCATTGATGATAACCGTGACTCCATTTGTTCCGGCAAGTTGTATTTTCCCGCTTTGTTCCCGCACTCCCGGTAGTTCTAGGATCGCTTCGTAAGCGCTAACGGCCATCTTGTCTTTTAACAAATGCGGCATGCTGTAGGTTATTTTACCATCGACAACCTTGGCTAAGGGACGCTCTCCGGTAACAGATACTTCCGAAAGCGTCTGGCTTTTCTCGTTCAGTTGTATATTGCCTATCGTAAGTGAGTCATAAGTGCTTTGATACGTTTCATACAGCAGATGCTGGACGGTTAAGAGGAAAGGGGATATCTCCGCTTTGACACTAAAAGAGCCCAAAGAGTCCGTATAGGTGGAGTTTACATATACTGAATCGTTCGTTTGTATAATCACGACCGCTAGTTCGATAGGATGGTTATTTAAGTCCGTAACCCTTCCCGTAATAACTTGTGCCTGTGTGAATGTGGTAAATAATAATCCTAAAAAGATAATCCAGCTTCTCATATCATCCTCGATTTAGTCAACATTCCTGTGCATATTTCGCAAATATACTTTTCATTAGGGAATCTACCTAATAAATTCTACTTTTAGGACTTAGGGGATTAGGATATATTTGATAGCTTTGCGGAGGAATGGGGTTCGTGCCTCTTTCTCGAATAGATGATAACAATAAAAGTAAATGATAATGAATGAAAAAATGAATACTCCATTGGGTAGCGCTTTTCCCAAGGAACGGGTTCGTTATGCGATGCTTTCTTTCTTTTTAGCGCAAGGTCTTTGTTTCTCTAGTTGGGCTAGCCGTATTCCGGACGTGAAGGATTTCTTTGAGGTGAATTACGCTTTCTATTGGGGGTTGGTCTTGTTCCTGATCCCGGTAGGTAAGTTTGTGGCGATACCGTTAGCGGGTTATTTGGTGTCGAAGTTGGGAAGCCGTATTATGGCGCAGGCCAGTGTGTTGGGATATGCCTTGGCCTTATTCGCGATCGGTACGGCACATAATATTTATCTGCTGGGTGTCTATTTATTCTGTTTTGGGGTGTTCTGGAATCTTTGCGATATATCCTTGAATACGCAAGGGATTGGTATCGAGCGGCTCTATGGACGTACGATTATGGCCTCATTTCATGGAGGTTGGAGTCTGGCGGCCTGTTTAGGAGCTTTGATCGGGTTTATCATGATCGTATCCGGCGTCACTCCGTTCTGGCATTTTACGTTGATTGCATTATTGATTGGAGTGACTGTTTTGGTAAGCCGGAAGTATTTGCAGGAAGACGTGGCGGTTGAGTCACCGGAGGAAGAGAAGGAAGCGGAGAAGAAAGAAGCTCCGGCATTGTTGAGCTTTATCCGTAAGCCGGAAATGCTGTTGATCCAGTTAGGTATCGTCGGACTGTTTGCCTTGGTGGTGGAAAGTGCGATGTTTGATTGGAGTGGACTTTACTTCGAATCGGTACTACAAGTTCCTAAATCCTTGCAGATCGGTTTCTTAGTGTTCATGGTGATGATGACGGTAGGCCGTTTTCTTACGAACTCCGCCTATAGTGTTTTAGGAAAGCAGAAGGTGTTGCAATTGGCGGGTTTCTTTATTTTTGCCGGTTTCTTTATCTCAGCCATGTTGGGCGGTATGTTCGAATCGATGACGGTAAAGGTGATCGTGAATTCCTTAGGCTTTATGTTGGTAGGCTTGGGTATCTCGTGTATGGTGCCTACTATTTATAGCTTGGTGGGTGCTAAATCGAAAACTCCGGTGGGAATTGCCTTGACAATCCTTTCTAGCATCAGTTTTATCGGCTCATTGATCGCACCTTTGTTGATCGGGGCGATCTCGCAGGCTTTCAATATGAAATACGCTTATATCGTGGTCGGCTTGTTAGGGCTTTGTATCTTGCTAATGACTACATTCTGCAAAGCATTCAAGAATAATTAAAGATAGAGAATTGAGAATTGAAAATTAGGAGAGAGCGAATAATTTTCAATTCTCAATTTTCAACTACTCAGGCATTCGTTGTTCCGCTGTCTCTAAGCATCGCAACACATCTTCCTTAGTGCCGTTGAATGGGCCTATTCCTTCGATTTTCAATGTTGTCATAGCTGCCGCGAAACGTCCGGCTTCTTCTATGCTTGCGCCTTTGGCACGTTTATAGAGATATCCTGTCATATAAGTATCACCCGCTCCGGTAGCGTTTACTACTTCTTTCGGTATGTAAGCGGGGATTTTATGGAAAGTGGAACCGTCGTAAATGATAGATCCCATGCTTCCGAAAGTCAGCAATACCTCTTTCACGCCCCAATCGTAGATAACTTTTCCTGCGTTCACGGCATCGGTATATCCGGTTAACACCTCCATCTCATGTTCGTTAGCCTTGAGGAAGTGCACGTATTTAAGTACTTCTTTTTTCTCTGGCCAATCCACGGCAAATACATCCTTGTCTCTTACTTCCCGTAGATACCCTTGCGAGTCAATCGATACTAAGCCTTTCCCCGCTAAATACTTTACCACTTCCAAAGAGAAATCATCGGCAAGCAAACTACCAAGGTGGAAGATCTTGGAGTCGATGTTCTCCAGATACTCTACGGTGAAAGGATCTGCTTTCGCCAATACACGTTGCGTACGGTTATCTTGGTTCTCTCCATAAATATTCTCGAAATAAACGGTGTGCTTACTTGGCATCACGGCAACGTCGATACCTTCGGCTCGTAGTTCCTCCACCGTTTTCATCTCAGATTCAGCCAAGGCTGTCACTAGAGTATAGTCAATATCATCGAAATGTTTTATCGCATGCGAGAAATAAAAGGAGGTTCCTCCCGGCATATGGACGGTGTTCTTAGGTGTTACTACCTTATCCAAGGTGATGTGTCCTACGCAGCAAAGTTCGTGTGTATTCATTTTTTACTCAGTTTATTATAAAGCGACAAATTTATGAAAAAAGAGTTCAAGTACATAGGATAGTCGTTATTTTGACCAATAAAAGCATAAACGAGGCGTTTCCATTCAAGAGCGAAAGTATTTACATATAGTAGAAACGAAAGTGTTTACCTCTAGAAGTAAAGTCATTTACATATGGAAGTAAACAGCGTTACATCTAGTTGTAAATGTAATATGCTGATAATCCGTATATAATACTGTTGGCGGATAATGCTCGGTGTATCTGCTGGAAATATTCAAATTCACCTTATCCGATAAGCATGCTTATTTGGATTTAGAAAGAAGAATTGATAATCAGTCAACGACATAGATAATATATAATGTACGCTCGTACATTATAATATATGCAATACGCATAGAGGTTATACTACTATATAGGTGATGTATATTTTATGTGCGATGGAATAGAATGTGAGAAACGACTAGTCTAAACGATCGATTTTTCTAGTCATTTGCAAAGGTACGCGTTTCTTCGACACTTACAACCCTTCCGCATTATTTTTTTATCGCTTATCCTCTTTCTTATCAATAGGATAGGTTATCCTTTACGAAACAACGGATTCTTTCAACAAATCTCCTGTTTTGGCACTAAAAAAACGCAAGATTTAGACGATCGTTTAGACTAGTCGTTTTATGCCCAATTTGAAGGGGCAAAATATTGAAGAGCTTTTAATTAACACTAGTATTAATATTAATTTTAGAATTATGAACAAAAAGTTTTCTACTCTTGTAGCTGGACTTGCAATGATTTCGGCTGTTGCTTCAGCCCAAATCACCAAAACAGACGGTTACACCATGTTGAAGTCCAGTTCTTCTGATTATTTAGCTGTTTATGGAGCTAAATCGGACTCTGTAGTGGTAAAAACATTTAGCAATTTGGCAACTGCTCCTAAAGCTTCTATTGACTCTGCTATGTGGAAGGTTACTGAAGCTGGAGTTGATGCTACAGGAAACAAGCTTTACAGCTTCACTAACAAAAAGACTGGTGCTGTATTGTCTTTCGCTGCAAAAAAAGATGCTAAACCTAATTTAGCGGCAGGTGTTGACAAGTGGTCTGTAACTACTGACGGCAAGATTTCTGCTTATTATTCTGCGAACGGATCTTTAGGATTGGTTGTGTCTGGAGGTAAGTTATCCTTGGGCATTGCTAGTGCCGCTACAGCATTCACTTCGGAAGTAAATTCGGCTTTGAAGGCTCGTACTTTGGCTGCCTCTGACTTAGGCGATGGTTTCACTGTATTCTCTTTGAACTTTGGAGAGGCTTATCAAGAGAACATCTTTGAGGGCAAAGAATTAGTAGCTACTCAGTTGACTGGTGCTGATGCTGATTATGTACAGTTGCAGGAAGTTGGCGCTGATAAGATCGGTGAAAAGGATGCTTACTTCGGTTTGGATACAACTAAGTACACGATCGCTGGGCAAAAGGATGTATTTGGCTATAAATTCGCAAAAGACTCAACTTGGTTGGATAATGGTTATCATACAGTATTGAATGGTGATTTTCAAAAGTTCAAATTTATTCAAGACTTATCAAACGATAAAGTCGCTGTTTATGTAAAGAATGCACCTGTTTATAATACAACTACTAAGAAATTTGAAGCTGCGCTTACAGGTACTGCTGCTGATGTTCAAGTAGTATATGCTCAGGTAACCAATTCAAAGGTATTGACAGTCTCTAAACTTTCTGGTACTCCTTCTACAATCGAGCAAGGTGTCGCTCCTTCCGTAAAATTAGGTAAGGGCACTCCGGCTACATTGCCTACTGGTGATGGTGTTTACTTCATCAAGGTTAAATCTGGTGATGAGTTTAAGTATGTTTATGCTACGGCTAGTGGATTGGAATTGAAGAAGGATGCTCCTAATGCATATAACCCTGCTGGTCAGTTCTATGTAGTTGCTAAGGGTGGTAAATACCAATTCGTTGAACGTAACTTCAACCAAGGTCTTACAACTGCTGCCGCTCAGATCTATAAGGTAACAGGTAAAGACGCTTACAGAGTGGATGCTGTAAATAGCGCTGCTTCTGCAAGTTTAGCGGCTGGTACTGAATTCTATTTCGAATATCAGAAAGATATCAAAGCCGGTGGCAAGGAATACAACTATATGGCTACGAAGTATTTGGACAAGGTAGCTGTTGATAACTTCGCTTATACATTGAACTTGATCTCCGGTACGGAGGGTGTTGATGATTTGTATACAATCGTTGACGGCGTATTGAAGGTTAAGAAAACTACAGCCGAAGACGCTGCTAAATTCAAGGTTGAAGTAATTAAAGATAAAACGGGTAAGGTCTGGACTAGCAATGCTGATGAACACAAAGCTGGTGTAGGTGCTATCGCTTTAGGTGATACTTTAGCTACGGCTACTTATAAACTTTACAAGCAATATACAAAAGAGTATGTTGTAGCTAAGGATAATGAATTTAAGTTGGCAAAAGAAGATAATACAGCTACTCCTGCAGTTGCTGGTTCTGAGTTCACATTCAAAACAGCTAAGGGCAATGGTTATTTATTGTCTACAGGTGATAAGATTGTGGTATTGGATGTTAATACTGGTAAGTTGATCTCTGCTGCAGCTTCAGCTGTAAATAACAACTATTTTGACTTGGTAGTAGAGCCATCTCCGGACTACGCTACATTGAATGCTCCTTCTCACATGTTGGTTAAATCTGCCGAGGCTGATGGTAAAGCTCTTTCCATGAATCCTAAGTCTTTGTTTGCGGAGGTTAAGTTGGCAGGTCAAGAAGAATATATCGACAGCTTGTTTGGTTTGTGGATTGATACTGCTTGTGTAAAAGATGTAACTAGACCTACTTATTACATCACAACAGGTAATGGGTTAGACTCTGCTGCTATCGCTGATGGTTACAGATATTTCTTGGTAAATCCTCAAGATTCTGTTTATTCTGCGGTTAAGGGTGATGATGATAAATATACATCTAAGACAAATGAAGGTAGCGCTTATTGGAATGCTACAGAAGGTTTGGTGAAAGCAGCTTTTGTTAAAGCTATCGTTTATGGTGAGGATTCTTTAGCTATTGTTCGTGAAAAAGCAACTGCTGTTGATACCTTGAAGACTATGTCTGTAAATCCGGCTGCAATGGCATTTGTTACAACTGCAAATAATACATTGAAGATCGAGAATAAGACAACAAAGGAGATTGCAAACGAAGATGATGCAACTAAGACTGATCGTGAAGATGTAACTTCTTATTTGAAAGTTATCAACAACGTATTAGTTTGGACGGATAATCGTGACGAGGCTCATGAGTTCGTTGCTGAGGCTACGACATTACACCCGACATCCAACGATAACGTTGAAGAAGGAGCTTCTGCTATCTCTGTTGTCGCTAACGCTGGAACTGTAACAATCCAAGGTGCCGCTGGCAAGTCTGTTGTTATCTCTAACATCTTAGGTAAGGTGGTTGCTGAGACAGTTCTTTCATCTGATAACGCTACAATCGCTGTACCGGCAGGTATCGTAGCTGTAGCTGTAGAGGGTGAGGCTGCTGTTAAGGTGGTTGTTAAATAATTATTTTATTCGAAATGATACAGTAGAGGCGGGCACGTCCCGTCTCTATCTAAATATATTTAATTAAATAATTTCCACGCAACAAAGTATCCCGTGATGGGGGAACGTGTGGTTAATACTAAAGTAAAAAAGTTCTTCCGATAGTATTTCCGTGAGGAAGGAAACCGGATAAAAAATTGCTCCCGGCGATATTCGTATCGTCGGGACTTTTTTATGGTTCGGAAAGCTTTTACATAAATAAATGCGTATATTGCGGCAAGCTTATAATTTTAGAGTTTATGGAATATACCTTACTGATACTTCTATTACTGATCATGATTTGGATAAACTTGCGTAATAAGATATCCAAATCACAAGAGAAAACGGAGGAATTGTTGAAAGAGATCGCTGCCTTGCGTAAACGTTTGGAGAATAGTCCGGAAGTTGTGGACGAGATAAAGGAACCGGAGCCTGAGATCTTGAAAGAGCCGGAAGTTTTCGTACAACCTGAACCGGTAAGGGCGATTGTCGAACCTGCTAAAAATCCTCAACCCCAGAAGGTGCGGAAACCTGTCAATTATGAGAAATATATCGGTGAGAACTTATTCGGTAAAATTGGTATCCTGATACTCGTCTTGGGTATGGGGCTTTTCGTGAAGTATGCGATAGATAAGGAATGGATAAACGAGACCTTGCGTACGATCCTTGGCTTTGGGATGGGCGGATTACTTCTATTCGTGGCTTGGCGTTTGAAGGATTCCTATCGTACCTTTAGCTCTTTGCTGGCGGGAGGCGCTTTCGCGATCTTCTATGTAACGGTGGCGATCGCCTATCATTATTACGGGCTGTTTAGCCAAACGGTCGCTTTTATTCTGCTTGTGCTGTTTACCGGATTTATGTCGTCTTTATCTATACTCTATAATCGTAGGGAACTGGCGATTATCGCTTTGGTGGGTGGATTTATCGCTCCATTCTTAGTGGGTAGCGGAGATGGAAGTTATTGGGTGCTGTTTACCTATGTCATGATCTTGGACCTAGGAATGTTCGGGCTATCTATCTATAAGAAGTGGGGGGAATTGCCTGTAATTTGTTTTGCCTTGACTTGGATCGTCTTTGCGGGTTATACGTATGCTGCGGATCTGGATTTGATGGGAAGTGTCCAATTAACACATTTACTTATTTTCTCTATCGCCTTCTATTTGATCTTCTTATTATCGGTCGCTTCCATCGTACGAATCAATATCCGGGGGATCAATCAATATTTATTAGGAGTGATCGGATTGAACAATTTCGTATTCCTGTTCTTTGCCCTTTGTCTCCTGCAGAATATGGAGCTTGAGCGGAATTGCAAAGGTCTGGTAACCCTTTTTGTTGCGGCTATTAACTTCGCTCTTTTCTTTTGGATCAAACGGAAAGGGGAACCTTTCACTTTCTTGATGCATACGTTATTGGGTATCGCTCTTACGTTCGTATCGGTGACGATCCCGATCCAACTGGAAGGGACCTTTATTACCTTGTTTTGGGCTTCAGAGGTAATGATTATTCTCTGGTTCTATAGTCGTTTCCGTCTGCGGGTTTACGAGATATTCGCTTGGGTACTTCCGGTCTTGACGCTGGGCTCTTACGGAATGGATGTCTTCCACGGATGTATGGAGGCTCGGTACGGAGATTCTTCCCTATTTATAAATGGCTTGTTCGCTACCGGTATTTTTACGGGGCTATCGTATTGGGTAGACGCTTGGTTGGTACGTCCGACAAGGATATCTACGAAAGGGCCTCTCTTGACGGGATGTGTCGTATTATATATAGCCTTTGTTTTCGATTTCTATTCATATGTAGATCCTTCGATCGTGTCCTTTAGCTATATCGAGACATTTACGGTGGCGGTTTTATTTGCTGCGAATGTTTTATTAGGGAAAAGCTATTTGCCTGTGTCAAGAAATGCGGGGGGATACGGACTACTCTTGGGGCTATCTTTATCCCTGTTCGGAGGAATGTCTTTGTGGGTCGGGTATGATGATCTCTTTATTCCCCGGTTCCTGCTATGGGTTTCCTTGCTTTTAATCGGGGGGCATATTTTTGTCTTGGGGCGGTACTATTATAAGTCATTTGACGCAAGAGAAAAGCGTACGCATGGGATGACCTTATATATTTGTTTGCTGTCTACGATATTACTGGCCGTGGGAACGAATAATTTGTTGAATCAGTTGGGCTTGCCGGATGAATTAAGCGCAGGCTTCTCTATCTCGTTGAGTCTTGCCGGCTTTATGCAAATGGCGGTGGGAATGCGATTGCACCTGAAGGTTGTCCGGATGATTAGTTTGGCCACTTTCTCGATCGTATTGCTAAAGTTGGTGTTGGTAGATCTGTGGCTCTTGCCTACGATCGGGAAAGTGGTCGTCTTTATAATCTTGGGAGTTATCTTATTGGTTCTCTCCTTCTTGTATCAGAAGTTGAAAACCGTCTTGTTCGATGATAGCTTATAGGATATCCGCTAGTTTCTCCAGCCCCATGCTATGAGAGCCTTTGATCAAGATATGATAGCCCTTTAACGGCTGTTTCCGAAGCTCTTCCACCATTGCCTCCGTGGTAGCGAAGGGGGAGAACTCTTTGCCTACTTTAGAGAAATGCTCGCCGCAGAGGAACACCTTGTCGAACTGGCCTTTCTTGATCTGTTCGACAACCTCCGCGTGTAATTCGTCGCTAGTTGGTCCAAGCTCGCGCATATCTCCAAGGATGATGGCTTTAGGCTGTACGGGCATGGTGATGAAATTGTCCAGAGCTACTTTCATGCTACTCGGATTCGCATTGTAAGCATCGATAATCAATTCGTTATTCTCGGTTTTCTTGAATTGGGAACGGTTATTGGTTGGCTCGTAAGCGGCGATAGCACGACTGATACGCTCTGCCGGGATCTTGAAGAAGCGGCCTACGGCGACGGCGGCCAATACATTATCTAGGTTATAACTACCGATCATATGTGTTTCGACGGTATGCAACTTTCCTTGTTGCTTCCAATTGAACACTAAGAAAGGATCGCAACTGACTACCTGTCCGGACGCGAAAGCATCATCCCCGTTTCCATATGTGATTTGTTCGATGCCTTTGGCGATAGACTGAAGGTACTCGTTCTCTTTCTTGATAAATATCTTGCCTTTGGAGCGACGGATATAATCATATAACTCCCCTTTTGTCCGGATCACACCCTCGAAAGAACCGAAGCCTTCCAGATGGGCACGGCCTACGTTCGTGATGATGCCATAGTTAGGATGGACGATATCCACTAATTCCTTGATGTCTCCCGGATGGCTGGCGCCCATCTCGATAACCGCCATCTCATGGTCATGAGTCAATCGGAGCAAGGTCAAGGGAACGCCAATATGATTATTGAAATTACCTTCGGTATATAGCAAATTGAATTTCGTTGAGAGTACGGCAGCCAATAACTCTTTGGTCGTGGTCTTGCCATTCGTTCCGGTAATCCCGATGATCGGCAACCCCAGTACCTTGCGGTGATGGTGCGCTAATTGTTGCAAGGTCTTCAGCACGTTATCAACAAGGATCGTGCGTTCGCCTATATAATAATCGGGATTGTCTATGACGGCATAGACACAGCCGGATGCCAAGGCTTTCCCGGCATATTGATTTCCATCGAATTTATCGCCTTTTAAGGCGAAGAAGATAGAACCCTTCGGACAGTTCCGGCTATCTGTCGTTATTTGAGGGTTATGTATAAATAAATCATAGAGGTCGATAATACTCATGACTGTATCGCGTTAAATATTTATTCCTGTCTAATTCGGGGCAAATGTAGCAATTAAATAAAGAATGAAGAATCTAGAAGGAGATTTTAAGAGAGAAACCTGTATCTTTGCTGGAAATAAGGAAAGATCATGTTAGATAAAACGCTCAATATTAGAGGGACACTCACTTCTTTAGCGACGCCGTTGGTGATGGGAATCTTGAATATTACCCCTGATTCTTTTTATGCGGGCAGCCGCAAACAGACCGAGACCGCTATCGAGGACCGTATCCGAGAAATCTTATCGGAGGGAGGGGATTGGATAGATATCGGTGGTTATTCATCCCGTCCGGATGCCGCTGAGGTTACGCCGGAGGAAGAGATGCGCCGTTTGGAGTTTGCCTTACATATATTAAATAAGCATTACCCGGATATCCCGGTGTCCGTAGATACGTTTCGTGCGGGGATTGCCCGTCGTTGCGTAGAGGAATATGGAGTGGCTATCATTAACGATATCTCCGGCGGTGAGTTGGATGCGGATATGTTCCAAACGGTAGCGGATTTGAAGGTGCCTTATATTATGATGCATATGCGTGGAACCCCTCAAACTATGCAGAGGCATACTGATTACCCGGATATGATGGAGGAGATCATGCTGTATTTTTCCCGGAAGGTACGCCGGCTTCGGCTTTTAGGGGTGAATGATATCATCCTCGATCCCGGCTTTGGCTTTAGTAAGACGTTGGAGCAGAATTACCAATTGATGAGCCATTTAAAGGAGTTCTCTATTTTTGAGTTGCCTTTATTAGTTGGAGTCTCCCGTAAAAGCATGATTTATAAATTACTGGGTGGAACCCCTGCGGATAGCCTGAACGGAACGACCGTATTGAATACGTTCGCTCTCTTGAACGGTGCTAATATCCTCCGTGTGCATGACGTGCGGGAAGCAGTGGAAGCCATTCGCGTCATAGGTCAAATGACCAACAAATAATTTTCAAGTTTCAACTTTCAATTCTCAATTAACTATGTGGATGCATTTCGGTATAAAAGACTTGATTGACGTATTGCTGGTGGCTTTCTTCCTGTACCAGACCTATAAGTTGATGAAAAGCTCGGGCACATTGGCTATATTCAGTGGGGTCGTATCATTCATCGTCGTATGGATCTTGATCTCGCAGGTATTGGAGATGCGGTTGATGGGGGCCATCTTGGATAAGTTTATTAGCGTAGGTTTCGTGGTTTTGGTAATCCTCTTCCAAGACGAGATCCGCCGTTTCCTGTTGGCGTTAGGTTCGCACCGGGGCTGGAAATTCCTAGGAAAACTTTTTTCCAAACGAGGAGACGACCCGGAGAAAGAAGGGAAGTTTGTCGCTCCTGTTGTCTTGGCCTGTATGAATATGGCCCGGAAAAAGACGGGTGCCTTGATCGTGATCCAGCAAGATATGGACTTGACTATCTATGAGCATACGGGCGAGATGTTCAACGCCGATGTAAATGCCCGCTTGATCGAGAATATATTCTTTAAGAACAGCCCGTTGCATGATGGTGCCATGATCATAGCCGATAACCGGATCAAGGCGGCCGGTTGTATCTTGCCGGTCGCCCAGAACGCCACCCTTCCCAAGGATATGGGATTGCGCCATCGTTCCGGTTTAGGGATGTCATTGGAGACAGATGCGCTGGTTATTATTGTCTCGGAGGAGAGAGGAAAGATCTCCGTGGCCCATAAAGGCAAGCTAAGTGTGAATGTGACAGCGGAAGAACTGCAACAAATACTCTCCGGGGAGCGGGAAGTGACGAATTACTGTTAAAAGATCTGAAACTGGTATCTCTACCTGTAATTCTTTTGCCTATTTTGTAAACTCTATATTGCATTATGCCTAATTTTGTAGCCGGATTACGAGTACAATTATTAAATAATATAAAATATCTTCCGCTATGGATTTAATGCAAGACATTATTGCGCGCGCTAAAGCTGACAAGCAGCGTATCGTTCTTCCCGAAGGTACTGAGGAAAGAACTCTTAAAGCTGCCGACCGATTACTGGCCGACGGTGTAGCAGACATTATCTTAATTGGAAACCCCGCTGAGATCAAGGAGTTGGCGGCTGGTTTTGGGTTGAACCACATCGGTGAGGCAACCCTTGTCGATCCGAAAAATCACGAGAAGAAAGCCGCGTACGCAGACTTGCTTTTCCAACTTCGCCAAAAGAAGGGTATGACTCCCGAGAAGGCTGCGGTTCTAGTTGAAGATCCTTTGTTCTTGGCTTGTTTGATGATCAAGGCGGGTGACGCTGACGGCGAGATCGCCGGCGCTGAGAATACGACGGGTAATGTATTGCGTCCTGCTTTGCAAATTATCAAGACGGCTCCGGGCATGAAGTGTGTTTCCGGTGCGTTCCTTATGTTCACGCAGACTCCTCAATATGGGGATAATGGTATTTTGGTATTCGCTGATTGTGCGGTTATGCCAAACCCGAACGCGGAAGAGTTGGCCAGCATCGCTGTAGCTACCGCCGCTACGGCTCGTAATATCGTAGGCGTTGAGCCTCGTGTGGCTATGTTGAGCTTCTCTACGAAGGGTAGCGCTTCTCACGAGATGGTGGACAAGGTAGTGGAGGCTACTCGCTTGGCTAAGGAAATGGCTCCAGACTTGAAGATCGACGGAGAGTTGCAGGCCGACGCCGCTTTGGTTGAGGCTGTAGGTAGCAAGAAAGCTCCGGGTAGCGAGATCGCCGGTAAAGCGAATGTTTTGGTATTCCCGACTTTGGAGGTGGGTAATATCGCTTATAAGCTGGTTCAACGTTTGGGTGGCGCTGAGGCTGTCGGTCCTATCCTTCAAGGTATGGCCGCTCCGGTGAATGACTTGTCTCGCGGTTGTTCCGTAGACGATATTTATAAGATGGTAGCGATCGCTTGTAATCAATCCATCGGTTTGAAATCCGCAAAATAATAGATAATCCTAACGACTTAATAATATGAAGATTCTAGTATTGAACTGCGGTAGTAGTTCTATCAAATATAAGTTATTCGATATGACCTCCGGTGAGGTTATGGCTCAAGGTGGTATCGAGAAAATCGGTTTGCCGGGCGCGTTCCTGAAATTGACGGATAAGGAGGGCAAGAAGGTGGTTATCGAGAGAGAGAGCCCCGGCCATCAACAAGGCATCGAGTTTATCTTGAGCGTATTGACCGACGCTACTTATGGTTGTATCAAGGACTATAAGGAGATCGACGCTGTTGGTCATCGTTTGGTACATGGTGGCGAGGAGTTCGCTTCTAGCGTATTGATCAATCAGGATGTAATCAATAAGGTAATCGAGTGCTCTGATTTGGCTCCGCTTCATAACCCGGCTAACTTGAAGGGTGTTCGGGCGATGGAGGCTTTGATCCCGGGTATTCCTCAAGTAGCGGTGTTTGATACGGCTTTCCACCAGACCATGCCGGATTATGCGTATATGTATGGTTTGCCTTACGAGATGTACAAGAAATATGGCGTACGTCGTTATGGCTTCCACGGAACCAGTCATCGATATGTATCCCGTCGTGCTTGCGAGATCTTAGGTGTTCCTTATGAGGATCAGAAGATTATCACGGCTCACGTAGGTAACGGTGGTTCTATCACCGCTATCAAGAATGGTAAGAGCGTGGATACTTCCATGGGCTTGACTCCGGTTGAGGGTCTGTTGATGGGTACTCGTTGCGGCGACGTGGATGCGGGTGCTTTGTCTTTCATCATGGATAAGGAAGGCATGGATGGTGCCGGCCTTTCCGACTTGATCAATAAGAGAAGTGGTGTTGCCGGTCTTTCCGGTATCTCTTCCGATATGCGTGAGATCGAGGCTGCCGTAGCTGCCGGAAATCCGCGTGCGATCATGACCATGAACGTATATAACTACCGCATCAAGAAATATATAGGTGCTTATGCCGCCGCTATGGGTGGTTGCGATATCTTGGTTTGGACCGGTGGTGTTGGCGAGAACCAATGGGCGACTCGTCGTGCGGTTTGTGAGGACATGGAATACATGGGCATGAAGATCGATGTTGAGAAGAACGAGGGCATGCGTGGCGAGGAGATGGTAATCAGCACTCCGGACAGTAAGGTGACTATCATCGTCGTTCCTACGGATGAGGAATTCATGATCGCTGCCGATACCTTGGAGATCTTAGATAAAAAGTAACCAGTAACGTTTCATATAATTTTAGCTAATCCTCGCAGCTTACAAAACACGGGATTAGTGTTTAGATCGCCCCGACACCGGTTGGGGCGATCTTTTTTATTTATTGTTGTATACTATAAGATTAATTCCTAATTTTGTAAAAATGATTCATTATGAGGTCTGCGGCAGAATATAAAGAGATATTGGCTAGATTCAAGAAAGAGTTTGGTGCTCAGTTCGGGATTAAGGAACTGGGGATATTTGGTTCAGTGGCTAGAGGTGAACATAGGGAGGATAGTGACTTAGACGTATTTGTGTCATTAGAGAAAGTCGAGCCTTTTATTATCTTCGATCTAAAAGAGCTTTTGGAGTCTTTGTGTAAATGTAAGGTGGATTTAGTCCGATTAAGAGACTCTTTACGGCCTGCGCTAAAAAATAATATTCTTAAAGACGGAATCTATGTTTGATAAGAATCGAATTATAGACCGTTGCGAACAAGTTGTCGAGTCAATAGATTTGATACTTCATTGGAGTGAGGCTATCAATACTCCGGAAGAGTTTTTATTGTCTCCTGATAGTGTTTTGGTATTTGACGGATGTGTCATGCGTCTTCAAATTATAGGGGAGAGCATTAAAAAGATAGATGATCAAACAAATGGTGAACTATTGTTGAGTTTTCCAGATGTTCCTTGGCGAAAGATTATAGGACTAAGGAATATTATTTCACATGAATATTCTAGTATTGATGAGGCTATTATATTTGCGATTATCAAACAAAGTCTTCTTCCTTTGAAATCGAATGTCTTGCGAATTATCACAAGCCTTCAATAAATCATTACTTTTGCGGAATTACATATTAAATATATACAAAACATGGCTCAATACAAACGTATCTTATTAAAATTAAGCGGTGAGTCGCTGATGGGTGGTAAACAATATGGGATCGATGAGGTTCGCTTGAATGAATATGCGGCACAGATCAAGGAGATTGCCGAGATGGGTGTACAGATCGGTATCGTGATCGGTGGAGGTAATATTTTCCGCGGGTTGAGCGGCGCTTCCAAAGGTTTCGATCGGGTAAAAGGAGACCAGATGGGTATGCTGGCAACGGTGATCAATAGCTTGGCGCTTAGCTCCGCTTTGGTCGCTCAAGGCGTGAAGGCGAAGGTACTGACGGCTATCCGTATGGAACCGATCGGCGAGTTCTATAATAAATGGCGTGCGATCGAGTTGCTGGAACAAGGCAACGTGGTAATCATGTCCGGCGGTACGGGTAATCCGTTCTTTACTACGGATACCGGATCTTCCTTGAGAGGCATCGAGATCGAGGCGGATGTCATGCTGAAAGGTACCCGTGTGGACGGTATTTACACCGCTGATCCGGAGAAAGATCCTACGGCTACCAAGTTCTCCGATATTACGTATGATGAGATCTATACCCGGGGCCTGAAGGTGATGGACTTGACCGCTACCACGATGTGTAAAGAGAACAACCTCCCGATCATCGTATTCGATATGGACACCAACGGCAACTTGAAGAAAGTGATGAGCGGAGAGAATATCGGGACACTGGTGCATAATTAGTGCCATTAACCGATGACATGGCAGTGCCATGCTGATGGCATAGTTGTGCCACTGGTTATGGCACAGCTATGCCATCCGTATGGCACTGTCGTGCCACAGGCATGGCAAGGTTGTGCCAGCCCTGTGGCAAATACGTTAGACCTTTATTCTTGTATATGAAGCATCCCTTTTTACTAGTATGGTTAACCTTGATCGTATTGTGTGGTTGCACGAGCTCGGGGAAACAGAAGAGGCACGTTATCGGCCTCTCCCAATGTATGCTGGACGATGCTTGGCGGGAAGCTATGATTAACGATATGCGTATCGAAGCCTCTAACTATGATGATGTGGAAATTATTATAAAGGACGCGCAAAACAATAACGAGACACAAATACAACAAATACGAGACTTGATCCGCCAAAAGGTGGATGTCTTGATCATCTCCCCCTATCAATCCGAGCCGATCACGGCAGTTGCCGAGGAAGCGTACCGTGCCGGAATCCCGACGATCATTACAGATCGCAAGGTGAATACCGATCAATACACCTCTTTTGTCGGGGCGAACAATTATGAGATCGGACTAGCGGCAGGCAATTACGCCGCCCATTATCTTCCCCCGAACGCTATTATCTTAGAGATATGGGGACTCACGCAAACCTCCCCGGCGCAAGAGCGACATAAAGGTTTTGTCGATGCCTTGCGAGAAAGGGAGGATCTTTCTTTCCGTAAGATAGAAGGACAATGGTTGGTCGATACGGCCCGGATGGAGCTTCGGAAGTTAGAGCATCCCGAGCAGATAGATTTCGTTTACGCCCATAACGACATGATGGCCATCGCCGCCCGGGAATACTTTATGGCATGGGATTCCATCCGAGGACGGGATTTGCGGATTATCGGCGTGGATGCTGTGGCGGGTGCCGGTCTGGAAGCCGTGGAAGATAGACGGATCAACGCCTCTTTCCTCTATCCGACAGGAGGGGAGCAAGTGATTCGCACGGCTATGCGTATCATTCAAGGGGAGCCGGTGGATAAGTTTATCCCTCTTCGTACGGCTCCGGTAGATCATCAGTCTGCCCGCACCTTATTGTTGCAAGCGGACCAACTCCAGAAATATAAGCAACGTATCGAGGCGCAGCGTTCCCGCATCGACGGTTTGTCCGACCGGTTTTATTTCCTGCGAAACTCTTTAGGGGTGATCTCCTTATTGATGATCGGTTTTATCGCCCTTTCCATTTACGCCTTTTACATAAACCGGAAGATGAGGCAGGCGAATCGTAAGCTAATCTCCTTGAACGCGGAGATGAAAGAGGTGACAGCGCAGAAACTCCAATTCTTTACGAATGTCTCCCACGAGGTACGTACGCCCTTGAGCTTGATTCTCGCCCCTTTGGATCGCTTGATTGTCTCGTTGCGGGAATCTCCTTACGCCTCGGATCTGCGGTTGATCCAGAAGAACGCCAACCGTTTGTTGCGTGTGATCAATCAGATATTGGATTTCCGGAAGGTGGAAGGCAAGCAAGAGAAACTAGCGGTACGGGAAATCGATTTGGTTCCTTTCGTTGGCGAGATCAAATCTTATTTTGACAGTATGGCCTCGGTACGTGCGATCTCCTATACGTTCACTTCTTCGATAAAACAATGTACGCTATGGATCGACCCGGACTTATTGGAGAGAGTATTTTTCAATCTTCTCTCGAACGCTTTTAAGTTTACGCCGGAGGGAGGTAGCGTGCGAATAGAGCTGACGGAAGAGGGAGATCGGGTCTTTATACAGGTTATCGATACGGGAAGTGGCATCCGTCCCGCTAACCTTCCGCATCTGTTTGACCGTTTCTATACGGAGGATCGGTCGATGGGAACCGGGATCGGATTGCATTTGGTAAAGGAGTATATACATATGCACGGAGGGGAGATCCATGTGGAGAGCGAGCCGGGACAAAGGACTACCTTTACGGTCTGCCTACGGAAAGGAAAGGCGCATTTCGAGGATAGCGACCTGATGGAAACGTCCGTATCCCATCAAGCCTACGAAGCCTCCCGGTTGGACGATTCGGAAACCAAGGAGATACTTTCCAAGACCTATCCTTATACGATACTGATCACCGAGGATGACGATGAGGTTCGCTGCTTTTTGGAACGTGAGCTTAGCCTTCATTTCAAGATCCGGACGGCCGCGAACGGGAAAGATGCCTTGCGGGTATTGGAAGAGGAGGAGATATCATTGGTAGTAAGCGATGTGATGATGCCGGAGATGAATGGTTTCGAACTTTGCCGGACGATCAAGTCGCAACTTCCCTTTAGCCATATCCCGGTGATCTTATTGACCGCCTTGACCGATGAGCGTCAACGGATTTTCGGAATAACCGGCGGGGCGGACGATTATATACAGAAGCCTTTCCATACGGATTACGTGAAGATCAAGATTATCCACCTATTGCAAGAGCGCCAGAAGTTACGGGAACGTTTGTTGGAGAAGCTGCGGGATAATAAGCTCCTTCTGTCCGAGCCGGAAAAGGTGGAGAGTATCGATGATGCCTTCTTGCGTAAGTTCGCGGAACAGATCGAGGCGGTTTATGCGGACCCCGAATATAATGTGGAGAAACTAAGCGAGACCTTGGGATTATCCCGGGGGCACCTTCACCGGAAGATCAAGGAGCTTACCGGAACCGCACCCGTCGAGTTCTTGCGTACCTATCGCTTGAATAAGGCGACCCAGTTGTTGAGGCAGAATGCGTATACGGTGAGTGAGGTCGCTTACCGAACCGGTTTCTCCTCGCCCGCTTACTTCTCTAAATGTTTCAAGGCGGTCTACGGGGTTACGCCTACCGAGTATCAATAACATTTGTACGATCTTTATCACAAATGTCATATCTCCTCATCTTTAGGGGATAAGTGTTTTTCTATCCGGAAGAATCCTATTAATTTTGGCGGAGAATCAAACTGTATTATCCTTTAATCCGTTCGTTTATGAAACAACAAACAAAGAGACTTCTAAAGAGTTTATGTATGGCTGTCGGTGTCGTTTTATTAAGTGCTGTCGATCCGTTGGCCGGATATGCGGCAGAACGTACTATAGATATAAAGCATCTGGGTGAAGGGCAAAGCATTGTCCGTGTGGATGCGCAAGCCAAGTATTTGTTGCTTCCGGTCGAGGAGTCCTCGCCGGAATCCAAGTTATATATGATTGTCGATAATGATGTGGTACGGACTTTCAATGTTCGTTTGGCGGTGAATAAGGTGGATTATTTCGTTCCGGTAGATCTATCAGGGTATGCGGATAAGCATATCTCCTTCAACTTCCAGCTTGCCCCGGAATCGGCTCTTTGCTGGAAAGAGATGAAGCTATCCGATCAGTTTGATTCGTCTAACCGGGAGAAATTCCGTCCGGCTTATCATTTCTCGCCGGCTTGGGGATGGATGAATGATCCGAACGGCATGGTATACAAGGATGGTGAGTATCATTTGTTCTATCAATACAATCCGTATGGCTCGATGTGGGGGAATATGCACTGGGGGCATGCGATCAGCAAGGACTTGATTCATTGGGAGCATCAACCGGTGGCGATCGCTCCGGATGCCTTGGGTACGATCTTCAGCGGTAGCTGTGTGGTGGATAAGGATAATACCGCCGGTTTTGGCGCTGGCGCTATCGTGGCTTTCTATACCTCGGCCAGCGACCGGCAAGTGCAGAGTATGGCCTATAGCTTGGACAACGGCCGGACGTTCAAGAAATATGACCGGAATCCGATTCTTACTTCTACGCAACGTGATTTCCGTGACCCGAAAGTCTTCTGGCATAAGGAATCCAATAAATGGATCATGGTGCTCGCCGTAGGGCAGGAGATGCAACTCTATTCTTCTCCCAATTTGAAGGACTGGACGTATGAGAGCAGTTTCGGGGAAGGACAAGGAGCGCATGCGGGCGTTTGGGAATGCCCGGACTTGATCGAGCTTCCGGTGAAGGGTACGGAATTGAAGAAGTGGGTCTTGATCTGTAATATCAATCCCGGCGGTCCGTTTGGCGGCTCCGCTACCCAATATTTCGTGGGTACGTTCGATGGGAAACAGTTCGTGAATGAATCTCCGGCCTTGACCAAATGGATGGATTACGGCAAGGATCATTACGCTACGGTAACATGGAGTAACGCTCCGGAGGACCGGAAGATCGCCTTGGCTTGGATGAGCAATTGGGAGTATGCGAATAACGTGCCGACCTCGCAATACCGGAGTGCGAACTCGGTTCCTCGCGACTTGGCTCTTTATACGAAAAACGGGCAGACGTACTTGAGCAGCACCCCGTCTCCCGAGGTGTTGAAGTTGAGAGGGAAAGCCCAGAAGAAAGGTTCCTTCAAGGTAGACCGTTCCCATGAGGTCAATCCGATACTTTCCGATCATACGGGAACCTATGAGATCGAGATCAAGTTTAAGAATAACGGAGCCGATATCATGAGCTTCCAGTTGTTTAACTCGAAAGGCGAGGAAGTGGAGATGTATTATAATCTTCTGGATAATACGTTCACGATGGATCGCCGTAACAGCGGGGCTACGGATTTTAGCAAGACATTCGCCACGGCTACCTCGGCCCCGATCTCCGCCGCTAAGGAATATACCTTACGCTTGTTGGTAGACAATTGTAGCATAGAGGCCTTCGACGGGAATGGAGAGTTTGTCATGACCAACCTAGTCTTCCCGGAAGAGCCGTATAATCGCATTAGTTTCAATGCGAAGGGAGGAGCGTTTACGGTTACGTCATTAACCATTTATCCCTTCAAATAATTAAAAACAAAATATATCATGGAAAAGAGTAAACCTGTAGTAGTAGGCATTGGTGAATTATTGTGGGATGTTTTCCCGGAAGTGAAGAAAGCCGGTGGAGCGCCGATTAATTTTGTGTATCACGCTACCCAATTAGGAGCGGAAGGTTATGCGATCAGTGCCGTGGGCAACGACGTGTTCGGAACCGAGATTATTCAGGAATTGGATAAGAACGGTATCGATAGTAATTATATCAGTACGGTGGAATATCCGACCGGAAGCGTGATGGTAGAGCTAAAGAACGGCATCCCTTCCTATACGATCATCGAAGGTGTGGCATGGGATCATATCCCTCTTACCCAAGCGTCTATTGATTTGATGAAACGTGCGGACGCCGTATGCTTCGGAACATTGGCGCAACGTGCCGCGGAATCTCGTGAGACGCTTCGTACCTTACTTTCTTATATGCCTAGTCATGCCTTGCGCTTCTTCGATATCAATATCCGCCAGCATTTCTACTCGAAGGAATTGATCGAATCGTTGCTCGAATTGGCGAACGTATTCAAGATCAATGATGAGGAATTGGAAATGCTTCGCCCGATGTTTGGTCTGGAAGGCACGATAGAGGATATGTGTCGCTGGTTCATGAAGAAATATGGTTTGCGCTATTTGGTACTTACGGCCGGGGCGGAGTATAGTACGATCTTTTCCGAGGAGGAGGTCTCTACGATTCCTACCCCGAAGGTACAGGTGGTAGATACGGTAGGCGCCGGCGATTCTTTCTCCGGGGCGTTTATTTCATCGATCTTAACCGGAAAACCTTTACGTGAGGCACATGAGAAAGCGGTAAAAGTAGCCGCTTATGTTTGTACGCAGAGTGGCGCATGGCCTGCTTACCCTAAAGATTTATAAGCCATGAGCGAGAAGACTTCATCCTTGAAATTGATTCCCGTGATGTTGGCGTTCTTCGCCATGGGATTCGTGGACTTAGTGGGAATCGCCTCTAATTACCTGAAAGCGGATTTAGGCTTGAGTGATTCGGAGGCGAATATCTTCCCGTCGCTCGTGTTCTTCTGGTTCTTGATCTTCTCCGTCCCGACGGGGATGTTGATGAACCGTATCGGGCGGAAGAAGACCGTGTTATTGAGCTTGATCGTAACGTTTCTTTCGCTAATGATCCCGATCTTCGACGACGCATATATGGTCATGTTGATATCCTTCTCCCTGTTGGGTATCGGCAACGCTTTGATGCAGACTTCCTTGAACCCGTTATTATCGAATATCGTAAGCGGGGATAAGCTAGCTAGTTCCTTGACGTTTGGCCAGTTCGTGAAGGCGATCGCCTCCTTCTTGGCGCCTTATATCGCCATGTGGGGTGCTACCCAAGCGATACCGTCGATGGGACTCGGTTGGCGTGTCTTGTTTCCGGTCTATATGGTGATCGCCGTGATCGCTATCCTGCTATTGGGAGCTACCACTATCCACGAGACCAAAGAGGAGGGGCGGCCCTCCACCTTTGGCGAATGTCTGGCTTTGCTGGGCAAGCCTTTTATCCTGCTTTGCTTTATCGGTATCATGTGCCATGTGGGGATCGATGTAGGGACGAATACGACCGCCCCGAAGATCTTGATGGAACGTCTAGGCATGACGTTGGCCGACGCAGGCTTCGCCACGAGCCTCTATTTCATATTCCGTACGGCGGGATGCTTCTCCGGGGCTTTTATCTTGCGAAAAGTCTCTCCGAAAGGATTCTTCGCCTTTAGTGTTTTCTTGATGTTATTGGCGATGATCGGTTTGCTGCTATTTCATTCGAAAGAGATCATCTATGCTTGTATCGCCTTGATCGGCTTTGGAAACTCGAACGTCTTCTCCATTATTTTCGCCCAAGCCCTACTTTCTATGCCGAATAAGCAGAATGAGGTGTCCGGTTTGATGATTATGGGACTGTTTGGCGGCACGATCTTCCCGATCTTTATGGGCGTGGCATCCGATATGTTGGCTTCTCAAGTAGGAGCGGTGCTGGTGTTGTGCGTGGGCGTAGCCTACTTACTATTCTTTACGCCTAAGTTAAGTAAACAGTGAGGGCGATAAGCTTTTGTATGGTACTATAAATCTTTTGTTAGGGAGTATTTTAATTATATGTTTGCGAAGTTGGAAATCTTTATTACTTTTGTTAATTAAAAGATTCGCAAACAAAAAACGTATATTTATGATAGATACGAAACAATTGATCAAAGCAGGGGAAGAGAAGATGACGTTCGCCATTGAGTATCTGGACGAGCAATTGTCTCACATTCGGGCTGGTAAGGCTAATCCGAAAATCCTCGATTGTGTGAAGGTAATGTATTATGGGGCGCCTGTTCCTCTTACTAACGTGGCTACGGTGACGGTTCCGGACGCACGGACTATCATGATCACTCCGTGGGAGAAGAAGATCATCCGCGATATCGAGAAAGGTATTCTGGATTCTGAGTTAGGTATCACGCCGGAGAATAACGGTGAGGTGATCCGCTTAGGTATTCCTCCGTTGACTGAGGAGCGTCGCCGTCAATTGGTGAAACAATGTAAGCAGGAGGCGGAGAATGCGAAGATCAGCGTTCGTAACGCTCGTCGTGACGCTATCGAGGCTTTGAAGAAAAGCATCAAGTCTGACGGGGTTCCCGAGGACGTAGAGAAAGACGCCGAGGCAGAGGTTCAGAAAATCCATGATAAGTTTATCAAAAAGATCGATGAGCTTTACGCCGCTAAAGAAAAAGAAGTAATGACCGTTTAAATAATTGAAAGTTGAAACTTGAGAATTGAGAATTAAGGAACCCCATTGAGTCCTTATTCCAATTCTCAATTTTCAATTCTCAATTTTCAATTCTCATGAGGGGACTGGTAATAAAAAACACAGGTAGTTGGTATACGGTCCGTACGGAAGACGGGCGAGATATAGAGAGTAAGATCAAGGGGAACTTTCGTCTGAAAGACATAAAGAGTACCAATCCGGTCGCGGTAGGAGACCGTGTCGTAATCGATATTAATAAAGAAGGAACCGCTTTTATTACAGAGATTGAGGAGCGTAAGAATTATATCATCCGTCGTGCCTCTAACTTATCGAAGCAATCGCATATTATCGCCGCGAACTTGGATCAGGCGATGCTGATCGTTACGGTGAATTATCCTATAACAACAACGATATTTATCGATCGCTTCTTGGCGACAGCCGAGGCTTATCGTGTCCCCGTTAAATTAGTTTTCAATAAGATTGATCGTTATAATAATGAGGATCAAAGAGCGTTGGAGAATTTAATCGAGTTGTATACCTCGATTGGTTATCCCTGTTCGACGCTATGTGCCCGGACCGAGGAAGGTTTGGATGCCTTGAAAGCGGATCTAAAAGATAAGATTACGCTTTTGTCCGGCCATTCGGGTGTCGGAAAATCCACGATTATCAATAAACTGGTGCCGGGGGTGAATCTCCGTACCGGTGATATCTCCGAATATCATAACAAAGGAATGCATACGACCACCTTTTCCGAGATGATTTCTCTTCCCGGGGGAGGCTATTTGATCGATACTCCGGGTATCAAAGGATTTGGAACGATCGAGATGGCGGACGCTGAGATCTCCCATTATTTCCGGGAGTTGTTTAAATACTCGGAAGAATGCCGTTTCAATAACTGCACGCACCGTCATGAACCGGGCTGCGCCGTCATTCAAGCCGTTAACGATGGGCTAATCAGCGAGTCCCGCTATAAAAGCTATCTAAGTATCTTGGATGATCGCATGGAAAGCAAGTACCGGGAAGAATTCTAACACTTTATTACAACATCAAACGGCCGGCAGGCTCATACCGGTGATTTTACGGTATAGATCGAGCGCATATACATCGGTCATGCCGGAGATATAATCGAGTACGCATTGTATCTTGCCATATGTAGTAGGAGCGTTTGTGTCGTATTGCTCCGGTATCCGTTGTAAGAGCAGTTTGCTGTAAGCATGCTCTTGGTTCATCACGGCCTCGGTCAGGCTGTCGATCAGATGGCTGAAAATATGATAACCGGCTAATTCAATGTCGAGCACTTCTTTTGCCTTATATATTTTCTTGTATGCTGTAGCCGAGCAATTAGCGTAAGCCTGTTTGGCTTGATCGCATATGTTATTGATTAACGGAGTGCTGTAGGTACCATTGAGGATGCTTTCCTCGTTCTCTAAAAAGACACGGGAACATTCATCCACTAATAGCCCGATAATACAAGAACGCAGATAGGCGATTTGCTCATTGGTATCGTCTACCATATGCATGACCTTGCGGATATGCTCCAACCGCTCTCCTTCGAAAAATCCCAATAATAGTTGTATGGCCTCTTCGGTGGTCAGGATATGTAGTTTGCAAGCATCTTCTATATCCATAATTTGATAGCAGATATCGTCTGCCGCCTCTACTAAGTAAACTAACGGGTAACGAAGAAATTTGTCCGGGGCTTCCGGGCTATGTCCGATCCCTAGCTCTTGGGCGATTTGCAGATAGCTTCCCTCCTCCGATTGGAAAAAGCCGAATTTCCCTTTCTTTCCTGAATAGATGGATGCGTAAGGATATTTGATGATAGAGGCTAATGTGCTATATGTTAAGGCAAATCCCCCTTTTCTGCGTCCAATGAACTGATGGGTCAGCAACCGCATGGCGTTTGCGTTACCTTCAAAATGGACGAAGTCTTCCCAGCGTCCCCGTTCCTTCCGTACTTTCTCTTCTAGTTTTCGCCCATTCCCTTCGGAGAAGTAAGCGGAGATCGCTCTCTCTCCGGAATGCCCGAATGGAGGGTTTCCCATATCATGGGCAAGGCAAGCGGCTGATACGATGGAACCTATCTCCGGGAAGTTGATACTGCCGTCCGGATATTTTTGCATAAGTCCTTTCGCTACGTTATTACCCAATGAACGTCCTACGCATGATACTTCCAGACTATGTGTAAGTCGGTTATGTACAAAGATACTTCCCGGAAGGGGGAACACCTGTGTCTTGTTTTGTAGTCTTCGAAAAGGGGATGAGAAAATCAAACGGTCATAGTCACGTTGGAAATCAGTTCTCTCGTGTTTCCGCTCGTGATACTCTTCCATCCCGAAACGCTTGCCGGATAATAGCTGGGTCCAGTTCATAGTCAATACATTAATATATATATCGCAAATGTAGAGATAATCTGTGCAAATCATTGAATATTTGTGGAAGAAATTAGAGTTAATGGTTAATTTCCTGACTGAGTTGTTTTCGAAGCTTATAAATAGAGCTGTAATTTTATTCCAAGATGATAGTCAGATAGTGATTGGATGTTATAGGAGGAAGATGATAATGAAGAAAAATTATGTTAATTGAAATTTGTTGTTAGTTTCATTAGAACTAAATCAAATTAACATATTTAATTTATTGAGGGATGATGAAAATTTGACTATGTGTTATCGCAAACACCTGAAAAAGTGAGGAACATACTGATTTTTGTTACGTTTTAACTTGTATGTATAGTTATTATATATATATTTGTCTGTCAAAACATGAAAAACGACTTAGTTCTAATGATACTACGTTGTTATTGTTATTTAAAATAGAACCGTTTGATTTTAAATAGAAAGAGATTTCTGTATGAACATAATAATAACTTTAAACAAAAAAGAGTAAATGCCTATGCACTAAAAAAGAAAGAAAAGAGAGCCCGATCTCTCTAAAAAGAGTATGAAAATTAAAAAAGCACAAATGTAGAATCACTTAAATCAAAAACGATTTTTCATGAGAAAGTCATTTATCTTATTATTGGCGTTTTTTCTGTGTGTTACAGGATATGCACAGAAACTAACGATTAGTGGTGTCGTCATTGACAAGGATCTAAATGAGCCACTAACAGGAGTGAACGTGTTAGTAAAAGGTACGACAACCGGTACCATTACTGACTTTGATGGAAAATATACCTTGGAGGCTGACGCAAACTCTATTTTGGTATTCTCTTATTTAAGTATGAAAACGATTGAGGAGCCTGTAAATGGCCGTACGAAAATCGATGTTACGATGGTTTCAGACGCAGAGGCTTTGGATGAGGTTGTCGTAACGGCGATGGGTATCAAACGTGAATCAAAGACTTTGACTTATTCCGCACAAACGGTAGGCGGTAAGGACTTGAACGAGATTAAGAATGTGAATATGATCAACTCTTTACAAGGAAAGAGCGCTGGTTTGCAGATTACCCCGAACTCTACGGGTGCGGGTGGTTCTTCCAAGATCTTGTTCCGTGGTAATAAATCTATTAGTGGTAATAATCAGCCGTTGATCGTTGTGGATGGTGTTCCTATGATGATGAATGTCTCGGATTCACAGATTGATGGATCTTATGGTGGTGGTCGTGACGGTGGTGATGCCATGTCTACTATCAACCCGGACGATATCGCTCAGATTACCTTGTTGAAAGGTGCTTCCGCCGCTGCTTTGTATGGTGCGGTCGCTGCCAACGGTGCCATTATGGTTACGACTAAGTCGTCGCAGTCTGGAAAAGTCGCTATAAATGTATCTAGCAATACGACGGTTGAGACTCCGATGGTGTTACCGAAGTTCCAGAATTCTTATGGCGTAAGTAACCAAGGAACGTTTAGCTGGGGCGATAAGCTTGCTTCTTCTTCTCCAAACTATGCGAAGGATTATTATAATCTTGGCTATACGACCAACAACTCTATCTCGTTGGCTGGTGGTAATGATAATATCTCATCTTATTTTTCTTATGCGAATGTATCTTCTAATGGTATCGTTCCGGAGAATACATATATGAGCCATAACTTGCTAGCGAAGGTTGGCTTTAACCTATGGACAAAACTTCATGTAGACGTGTCTGCTCGTTATAATAATCAGCATATCGAGAACCAGCCGACTGCCGGTTATGTAGGTAATCCTACTTTGGGCGCTTACTTGTTTCCAAGAGGAGAGGACTGGGATTATTATAAGAGTAACTATGAGGTATACGATGGTACAAGAAATATAAATGTACACAATTGGACAAATACCGCTCAAGAGCAGTTCTCCAATCCATACTGGATGTTGAATCGCCAAAAACCGGTTTCTTATCGTAATCGCTATGAGTTTGGCGGTAGTGTCAAGTATGACATAATGGAAGGTCTTTCTGTTACAGGTCGCCTGCGTTATGAACGTGGTGATGAGACATGGAACTTGAATGAATATGCGTCTAGTACAGCAGGCCGTAACTTGCTGGGTACGATGAAAGACACACGCGTGAATAGCGAGCAGACTTATGGTGATTTGTTGGCCCAATATAATAAGACTTGGGAGGATACTTATTCTTTGTCTGTAACCGCGGGTGGAAGCTACCAAAAGACAAAAAGTTCTTCTTTAGAATTGATCGGTTGGGGTGATTCTCAGTTCTCTGTTAACGATGCGGGCGTGATTACAAGTGGTGCTTACTATCCTAATATCTTCTCTCCGGCTAACTATTATAAATTACAGACTACAAAGACTTTGGCCGAGAAACGTTTAAATTCAGTGTTTGCTACTGCCCAATTTGGTTATAAGGAAGGTCTATTTATCGATGTTAGTGCCCGTAACGACTGGTCCTCAACATTGGCGTTTACAGATGGTGTTTCATTCTTCTATCCGTCTGTTGGAGCAAGTGTTTTGTTGGATAGATTTATTGATTTCGGCAAGAACGTGGATTTATTCAAGTTACGTGCTTCTTATTCTATTGTAGGTAACGATGTGCCTATCGGTGTGACCAACGAGCGTTATACATTAGGAGATCAAGGAGCGTTGAATCCGCCGGAAAAATCATCTTTCCGTACGTTGAAACCAGAAAAGACAAATTCGTTGGAAGTCGGCTTTGATGGTACATTCTTCCAGAATCGTTTCAACGTAAATTTGACCTATTATAAGACAAATACCAAAAATCAATATTTTGACATCTCCGCTCCATGGGAAACTGGTTTGAAGAGCCGTTATATTAATGCTGGTAACGTACAAAACCAAGGTTTCGAGGTTAGTCTAGGTTGGTATAATCAATTTACGGATAATTTCAGCTGGAGCACGAACTTTAACTTCTCTTACAATAATAACAAGATTATAGAGTTGGCCGACGAGCTTTCCGAGTGGAACCTAACAAGTTATTGTACAGGTGCCAAAGTGCTCTTGAAAGAAGGTGGGCATTTCGGAGACCTTTATGTTCGCGACTTACAACGTGATGATAACGGAAAGCCTATTGTCTCTGATACCGGTGCCCCTGTATTAGCTGGATCCGATAATAAAGATCTTGTTTATGCGGGCGATATGAATGCGAAAGTGAACATGGGTTGGACAAATACCTTCCACTATAAAGATTTCACGTTGTCTTTCTTAATCGATGCGAAGGTTGGCGGTAAGGTCTTGTCGATGACTGAGGCTACCATGGATGGTTGGGGCGTTTCCGAACGTTCTGGTTTGGCTCGTGACGCAGGTTTTGTAGAGGTCGATGGAGTACAATTTGATCCGCAATTGTATTATTCAACTACCGGTGGTACAAGCTACAACTCTAATATCTTGACTTCCCAGTACGTATATGACGCAACTAATGTTCGTTTGCGTGAGTTATCATTTGGTTATACCTTCCGCAACTTGTTTGGCGCAGGTAAAAACTTGACCGCTTCTATCATTGGACGTAACTTGTTCTTCTTCTATAAGGATGCTCCGATGGATCCGGATGTAGCTGCTGGAACGGGTAATGGCTGGCAGGGTATCGATATGTTTGCGTTGCCGACAACCCGTAGCTTTGGTTTGAACTTAAAACTTAATTTCTAAATCTTACAGGTATTACTTATGAAACTAAATAGAATTCTAAAATATGCGGCTGTATCAGCTTTAGCTTTTAGCACAGGATTAACAACCGTGAGCTGTACAGACGATTTTGAGACATTGAATACCGATCAGTATGAGGTAGACCCGAACACTCTTCCTTTCTCTGCGCAGTTTAAAGAACCGCTGTCTTATGTATATGCTCCGCAACAGAACTTGTTCCAGTACTGCTTTAGTTTGAACGTAGACTTGTTTAGCGGTTATTTCATGACACCACATAATTTCAATGGTTCCGGTAACGTGGATTATGCGTTGAATCGTAGTTTTTGTGGAGGTATGTACGAGAATGTTTATTTACACATTTTCAATAATACACGTCGTTTGATCGCCTCTTGTGACGAACAAGGATTGACAGACTATGCGGGAATGATGCGTGTTGTTCAGGCTTATGCGATCCAGATGTTGACGGATGTTTACGGTCCGGTCGCTTATACGTCTTGTATCGAAGATCCGACAAATGGTGCTTCGTTCTCTTATGATACACAGCAGAGCATTTATAACTCCATTTTCGAATTGTTAGATAAAGCGCTTCAAGATTTCCAGAGTCCGAAATCCACATTGGAGGAGAGACAGTCATTCGACTATTGGTGTAATGGCGATTTGGATATGTGGATTCAAGTAGCCAATCAATTAAAGCTACGTGCAGCCTTGCGTATCGTGAAGGCCGACCCGACTTTAGCTAAACAAAAAGCTGAAGAGGCTGCCAAGGGCGCTATCTTAAAGCAGGATGTATTGATCAATAAGAGTTTGAGTAATGAGCAAACTCGTATGTTCGAATGGGGAGATAGTGGCATGAACGCTAACTTAACTACGATACTGGAAGGATTCCAAGATCCTCGCTTACCGCTGTATATGACGAAGAACCAAGCTGATGTTGAATGTGAGGATGGGAAGACGATTGTATCCGGTACTCAATATTTAGGTATTCGTGGCGGCTGTGACTTGCCTGCTAAACCGAATCAATGGGGTAACTTCTCGAAGATCGTTTGTTCTTATACAACAGCTTTACCGGTAATGATGGCAGCCGAAGGTTATTTCTTGCGTGCGGAAGGTGCGTTGCGTGGTTGGAGTAACATGGGAGGTACGGCGAAGGAACTGTATGAGCAAGGTATCCGTGTTTCTATTAAGAATCAGTTGGCTTATAAGGGAAGTCTGGCCGGAGTAAGTTCAATTTCAGAAACAGAGATCGATGCCTATATCAGTGGCACGACAACACAAAAGGACTTCGTCGACCCGGTTAATGGTCAAAACAGCATCAAGGCTCAGAATGATATTACGGTTAAGTGGGATGAGAGCGCGACTAATGAGAAGAAATTACAACGTATCATCACACAGAAATGGATTGCGAACTTCCCGTTGTCTTGCGAGGCTTGGGCGGAATTTCGTCGTACAGGTTATCCGAAATTATTCCCGAACCGCGTGAATAAGAGTAATGGGGATATTGATACGAATGAACAGGTTCGTCGTTTATTGTATTCCGATAATGAGGATAATACGAATACCGTGGAATATCAAAAAGGTATCGAGCTGCTGAACCAAGAGAATACGGGTTCGATCTCCGGTGATAAAGGTGGTACTCATGTATGGTGGGATAAAGCTGGTGCAGGTAATTTCTAATCGGCATTAATAGGTTTTATTGTTAAATAATATGTAATGAAAGGGCTTCTTCGAGTTTGCGAAGAGGCCCTTCTAAATTTTGTAGTACTTTAGAAGGATAAATCTAAGATTATATGATGAACAGACGTATTTATTTATTTTGTTGGCTTTGTCTGGCTTGCTGGTTAAAGCCTGTATCAGCAGAGGAGCAAGCGTTGTTGGTGATCCCGGAGCCGGGAGAGAAAACCTTGATTCACTCAGATTGGTATGCCCGGAAAGCGAATGAAGTGAAAATGGATGGAAACCGGTTGAGCGCGGCGCCTTTGGATAAAACAGGATGGTTTCCGGCCCGTGTGCCAGGCACGGTATTGACTACACTTTTGGAGAACCATATGTATCCGGCTCCCGAGTTCGGCTTGAATAACAATCTGATACCCGATATACATGAGGTCGGCAATGATTTCTATACTTATTGGTTTACTCGTCAGTTTACTATCAATAATTTACCAGAGGGACGTAATGTCTGGTTAAATTTCCGGGGTATTAATTATAAGGCGGAAATCTTTTTAAATGGTAAGCGGATCAATCGAAATACCCATGAGGGCATGTTCTTGAGGAAGACTTTTAATATAACCCCTTATCTTCGTACGGATGCCCCCAATGTATTAGCGGTATTGGTTTATCCACCTACACATGCCGGAAATCCGAATGGCGGACAAGGTGGCGATGGGCAGATCGCCCGGAATAATACGATGCAATATACGCCGGGTTGGGACTGGATACAACCGGTACGTGACCGGAATACGGGTATTTGGGATGAGGTCTCTATTACGACAACCGGGCCGGTATGCCTCTCTTCTCCTTATGTCGTGACCAAGGTACCCGGCGTACGTGATCCGGAAACGAAAACTCAAAGGGAGGCTTTTGTGAATACCTCTGTCGAGCTAGAGAATACCGGGAGCACTTCCTTAAAGGGGCTATTGGTTTGTGAGACGAACGGAACCCGCTTAACCCAGCCGATTACTTTATCGCCATTCGAGAAGAAAACGGTATCCTTGAATCCTTTAGCGGTAAAGAATCCTCGTTTATGGTGGCCTAACGGTATCGGTGAGCAGCCTTTATATGATATGAACCTCTCTTTTGAGATCGGGAATCAAGTGAGTGACAGGGAACGGCTGCGTTACGGTATCCGGGAGATTACTTCCGATAAATGTCCGGATAACGGGGGACGCCGTTTCTTCGTGAACGGACAGAAAATATACGTCACGGGTGGTAACTATATTAATTCCGATTGGCTGCTTCGTCTTTCTCCGGAACGTTATCGGGATGAGGTACGTTTCCATGCGGAAATGAATCTGCGTATGATCCGTGTATGGGGAGGTGCGTTGGTGGAACGGCCGGAATTCTATAACGCCTGTGATGAGTTCGGTATCTTAGTCTTTCAAGATCTGTGGGGCAGTGGTGATTGCAATGGCGCTTGGGAGGATCCGACTAAGATGGATTCCCGAGAACGTCGTTGGGAATATCCCGATAATCATGATTTATTTATCGCCTCCGTGGAAGATCAAGTGAAAATGATCCGTAACCATCCGAGTCTTTGTTTCTGGTGTGGGGCGAATGAATGGCCTTTAGCGAAAGATATCGATCAATGTTTGAGAAAGGAGGTTTTCCCCCAGCTAGATCCGGAGCGTCTTTTCGTGAGTTTCTCTACAGATACGTTGTTTACCCGGAATTATTTGGGGGATAATGGGGATGGTCCTTACGGTATACAAGAGCCGGAATGGTTCTTTAGCTTCCGTTCGCATCCGTTTAATCCGGAAGCCGGATCGGTTGGTTCCCCGGAGGTCGAGAGTATGCGGGAGATGATGACGGAACAGGATTTGGCCGGTTTCCCAAGGAAAGGTTTTACTCGTAATTATACGTGGCGGTATCATAAGGATCTGGGCTATGGCGATCATCTGGAGCGATATGGGGAGGTGAAGGATATCGAGACCTATTGTAAGTATGCCCAAGTCGTGAACTATGACCAATATCGTAGTTTTATGGAAGGCTGGGCCTCTCATATGTGGGATTGGTATACGGGTATCTTGATCTGGAAAACCCAGAATCCATGGACATCCTTGCGGGGGCAAATGTATGATTGGTCTCTCGATGTAAATGCTTCCTTGTACGGAACCCGGAAAGGCTGTGAACCCTTACATGCCTATTATAACCCGGTAACTCGTAAGGCGGGATTGTTGAATACGACCCTGAAAGATTATACGGATTTATCGATTATAGCCCGTATTTATAATCTGGAAGGCAAACTGCTTTGGGAGAAAGAGACGAGAGCGAACTCCAAGGCGAATACGGTACAGGAATTATTGGATATCCCCGTTCCGGAAGGGATTCAAGGCGCTTATTTCTTACGGCTGGCTTTGAATGCGGACGTCCCCAATATTTATTGGCTGACAACCGAGCCGAAAGACTACACCAGCTTATCTCAACTTCCGAAGTCAAGACCGGATATCAAGACCGATATCAAGAAGGAAGGCTCAAATTTCGTAGGTACAGTCCGTTTGAGCGCTGATTCGCAGATCTCGTTCTTCAACCGTATCAAGGTTTTTGATAGGGAGACAGGCAAACGAATCCTACCGGTACATTATTCGGATAACTATATTACGCTAATGCCGGGTGACCAACAAGAAATAAGCTTGGAGTTTCCCGCTAATCTGCCGGAAGAGCGAATACAAATCGTGGTGGATAGCTACAATTCTCCTTTGCCTTGACGTACGATCTCGAAATTATCCGTCGTGCAATCTATAACCGTAGAGGCTTCCAATCCTCCGAAACCGCCGTCGATTACGATATCCACTTGATGCTCGTATTTCTCGTGTATCAATTCCGGATCTGTCGTATATTCGATCACCTCATCCTCGTCACGGATGGACATGGTTAGGATTGGATTTCCCAAGGATTGTACCAATGTACGGGTAATGTTATTGTCCGGTACACGGATTCCGACTTCTTTCCGGTTCTTGTAAATCTTTGGAAGCTCGCTGCTGGTGGGTAAGATAAAGGTGAAAGGACCGGGCAGATGTTTCTTCATCAGTTTGAAAGCGGCGTTGCTTACCTTGGCGTATTCACTAAGATTAGACAGGTCGTAGCAGATGATAGACAGGTTGCTTTTCTGTGGATTAACTCCTTTCATCTGACATATTTTCTCTACCGCACGCACGTTTAACGCATCGCAACCGATCGCGTAAACCGTGTCGGTAGGATAAACGACAAGGCCGCCGTCCTGCAGGACTTTGACGACCTTGTCTATTTCTTTTTGATTCGGATTCTCCGGATAGATTCTCACTAACATATTAGCCGTAGATAATGTGTCCGTTCTCGTCTGTATATTCCTCTAATCCTTTACTATATTGGTTCATGGCCCGGAGGCTCATACCCATGCTTGAGAAACCACCATCGTGGTATAGGTTCTGCATCGTTACCTTGCGGGTAAAGTCGGAGAACATCATTACGCAATAGTCCGCGCACTCGTCGGCGTTGGCGTTACCCAGTGGACTCATTTTGTTAGAAAAGTCCATCAAGTGTTCCATTCCCTTCACGCCACTACCTGCGGTTGTCATTGTCGGGGATTGGGAGATCGTGTTCACACGTACGCCTTTCTCGCGGCCATAGATGTAACCGAAACTACGGGCGATAGATTCCAGCAGGCTCTTAGCGTCCGCCATATCGTTGTATCCGAAGAACGTGCGCTGGGCGGCCACATAACTTAATGCCACTACGGAACCATTCTCGGCGATAGCGTCTTGTTTCTTGGCTACCTGTAGCATCTTGTGGAAAGAGATAGCGGAGATATCCAACGTCTTTTCCAGCATTCCATAGTCCAGATCATCGTACGTACGTTTCTTGCGTACGTTCGGGCTCATACCGATAGAATGTAAAACGAAATCTATTTTACCACCTAATATTTCCACTGACTTCGCGAATACGGTCTCCAGATCCTCTACGCTGGTTGCGTCCGCCGGGATTACCTGCGCGTTCAACTTCTCCGCCAAAGCATCTACCTGACCCATACGAACAGCGATAGGCGTATTGCTTAACGTGATAGTCGCACCTTCCTCTACGGCTCTTTCTGCCACTTTCCAGGCGATAGACATATCATTCAGCGCGCCGAAGATAATGCCTCTCTTGCCTTTCAATAAATTATGACTCATACCTCTTGTTTATTAATTACGGCACAAACATACACAAAATGTGCAACATACGCAAATGAATATCATAGCCTGACATTTGAATATGTGCCTTGATATTAAAACAAGGTAGAGTCATTCTTTGTTGGCGGTTACTTCTTATTCCCGGAAATAAACCCTCTTTACCCGAGGCGAGATAGAGGTTAATATCTCATAAGGGATTGTTTTCAGTTTATCCGAAAGTTCGCTCACCGGTAGTTCGTCGCCGAAAATAATTACGGCGTCGCCTTCTTGCGCATGGATGTCGGTGACGTCGATCATGCAAGCGTCCATGCAGATGTTGCCGATAATCGGGCAGCGTTGTCCATTGATCAAGACCTCCCCGCCTCCGTTGCTGAAGTGGCGATCCAATCCGTCGGCGTATCCGATCGGGATGATAGCGATCCGGGAATCACGTTTCACATAACTCATACGGCTATAACCGATCGAATCCCCTGCGGGTACGTTTTGTATTTGCAGGATCGTCGTCTTCAAGGTGCTGACGTTCCGTAAGCCTTTTTGTCCGGATGCGCTTACTCCATATAAACCGATACCTAAACGTACCATATCCATTTGATAAGCGGCGAAACGCTCGATTCCTGCGGAGTTTAGGATATGTTTGATTACCTTATACTCTAACCCGTTTTCTAATTCCCCTGCGGCTTTGGTGAATTTATCCAATTGTTGATGGGTAAAATCATCGAAGACGTACGAGTCGCTTCCGGCTAAATGAGAGAAGACCGAACGGGCGATAACCCCGGATTGCGCTCTCAAGCGTTCACAGATCGCCGGGACATCCTCCGGTTGAAACCCTAGGCGATGCATGCCGGTATCGATCTTGATATGGATAGGGTAAGAGGTGATGCCTCTGCGCTCGGTCTCCCGGATCATGGCATCCAATAGGCGGAAGCTATAGACTTCCGGTTCCAGATGGTTCTCGAACAAGACATTGAAACTGCTGAACTCCGGATTCATGACGATAATAGGGATCGAGATACCTTCTTTACGCAATTCGGCTCCCTCGTCGGCTACCGCCACGGCCAGATAGTCGCAACGATGTTCTTGAAGGGTCTTCGCCAACTCGTAAGAGCCGGCTCCATAACCGAAAGCTTTTACCATACAAACCATCTTAGTCTCCGGCTTTAGCTTGGAACGATACTGATTGAAGTTGTGTACGATCGCGTCCAGATTTACCTCTAGGATCGTCTCATGCACCTTTTTCTCCAACAACTCGGAGATCTGCTCGAAATGGAAATGGCGGGAACCTTTAATCAAGATCAACTCATCCTTGAATTTCTTGAAGGAAGGAGACTTGATAAATTCCTCGGTGGTCGTGTAAAACTCCTTCTCGATCTCGAAGACGGAAGCATATTCCTTTAAGTCGCGGCCGATACCGACGATACGATCTATCTTCTTACGGCGAACCAAATCGGCGACCTTCTTATATAGAGATTTCGGCAAGGTGCCCGATTGAAGGATATCGGAGAGGATTAAAGTGCTCTTTAATTGCTTGCCTACCCGGCGGCTTTGTTGGAAATCGAGTGCGATATCCAAGGAGTTGATATCCGAGTTATAGGTATCATTTATCAACAGGCAATTGTTGATACCTTGCTTTACGTCCAATCGCATAGCCACCGGCTCAAGATGTAAGAATTTCGTTACGTCGTTTACGCTGGTGGGTTTTAGGTAAAGCATAACCGCCATACAATGGATCACGTTCTCGATAGAAGCGTCGTCCGTGAACGGAATGGTAACGACCCGGTTGAAGCCCAGTAAAGTACAGTGAATGATCGTCTCAAACTCTTTCTTATCGATAGACTCGATAAACAAAGGAGCCTCGGAGTCCGTACGGCTCCACGCGATCGCTTTATGGGAAAGGCAAGCCGATTCGATACAATTGGCGATAAATAAATCATCCCCATCATAAATAATGGCTTCGCAATCATTGAAAAGCGTCAGCTTCTCCATACATTTCTGATTGGAGGAGAGGAAATTCTCTTGATGAGCCTCCCCGATATTCGTGATGATACCGATCGTGGGGGCGATAATGGGTTGCAGGCGTTCCATCTCGTCCGGTTGTGAGATACCGGCCTCGAAGATGCCCAGTGTATTTTTCTCGCTCATCTGCCATACCGAGAGAGGAACCCCCAACTGGGAGTTGTAGCTCCGGGGCGAACGTACGATGTTGAACTCGTTATGCAGCAGTTGATAGAGGAATTCCTTTACGATCGTCTTTCCGTTGCTACCGGTGATGCCGATCACGGGGATGTTGAATTGCTTCCTGTGGTGAGTCGCCAGCTTTTGTAAAGCTCGTAACGTATCTTTTACGATCAGGAAGTTCGCGTCCTTCATGCTCTCGAACTCCGGTAGCATATCGCTTACCACGAAGTTGCGAACACGAAGTTTATAGAGTTCCTGTATATATCTATGTCCGTCGTTCGTCTTGGTTTTCAAGGCGAAGAAGAGGCTTTGTTCCGGGAAGGAGAGACGACGGCTATCTGTCAACAACAAACTGACCGTATCGTCAAGCAATTGGTTTGTTTTAGCACCGATAACTCTTGCTATTTCTTTAATTGCGTATTCCATTCTTTTATTTTAGTTTAGACTTTACTATTTCGATCTCTTTTCTGATATCAAAGGAAGGAATTTTCTCGCTAATTCGTTCCATCTTTAACAAAGTTTGAAGGATAAACCGCTTATAGGCCTCGCTATCCGGTTGAAAAGGCTTATGGTTAATAGCTTTTTGAATATCACCCCATTCTTTAAGGATTGCCGAAGTGTCTGTGGATAAGAAATTTTCGATAAAACGTTGCCAAATATAATCAATGGCCAATGGGGAGGGATGGAGCATATCGTCCGCATAGAAACGATAATCCCGGAGCTCGTCCATAAGGATCTCATAAGCGGGGAAGTAGGCGATTCGGTCGGGATAATCTTTCTGTAAGGCGTCCGTGGCTAGCAATAGGGTGGCTTTGCTGAGTTGGTTCTCGTGCGCCCCGTCTTTCCAGTGGCGGATTGGACTTACGGTAAATAAGATTTTCAAGGCGGGGTTTTGTTCCCAAAGGGCTAGTAACAGAGGTTTCCAGTCCTCGACGATCTCTTGCGTGGATAATCGTTGCCGATCGAACATCTTTTCCGGTAGCTTATGGCAATTCGACACGATTCGCCCGTCGCTCTTGAGGCGGTAGACGAAAGCGGTTCCCAACGTGATTACCAACCGGGTCGCTTTTCGCAGGAAATCGGAGGATTCGGATAAGCGGCTGTTTATATGGCCTAGGCATTCTTCTTCCGAGGGAGCGGAGAAACGGCTATGATGGGTAAAACTATGGTATATGCCCTCATGCTGGAATAAATCGCCGGGAGTGAAATACTCCGGGCGTAGCAGCATCCGCAATCCTTCCGCTACGGAAGCCGGGTTATACAGAGTACCGAATGGGTTTATATCTACGGAGAATTTATTCTCTTCCAGTTTCCGCCCGATATTCTCGGCGAAGCAGGAGCCCATCATCACGACCCGGTCCTCATACGAGAAAGAGAATCGTGCTTTCGGCAACAGGATTCGGGTATAAAGTTCCATATTTACTTTTTCGCAAAAGTAGATATATGTTTACGGAAATGCAAATAAGGAAGGTGTTTTAGGGGAATAATGTAACAATGCCCATTGTAAGGTTGTTAGGATGGGCAGTATAAGGAGCTTACGATGGGCATTGTTGCGACCTTATAATGCCTATTGGCGGAAGGTCGGGAGTGATACTATAAAAGAACGGCGGTAACTTGTTGAGTGTTACCGCCGTTGGTCGTAGCCTTTGCCGGGGCTACGCTTCATCTCCCATCGTTGCCATATATTCTTTCCATAAGGAGTCTATGTCGTAATCATTGCCGAGCGCATATTTCACGCCACCATCGAACGACCAAGGAATAACCTCTAATGTGCTTCGGTTGAACTTCCGCAGGAAATCCGGGCTCTTGGTTTGCGTAAGCCATGCGAGGAAGAAGCCTGTCGTGCGGTAACCATCCATATAATGGCCGCCTTTGGGACGATCTTCCAAGGTAAAACCGCCGTTTAAGTATCTTACGGCATCCGCCACACCTTCTATCATGGCCCAGAAAGTCTTATTAGTCCCATAGCTACCTATGCCTTGAGGCTCCAATTGGAAACCATGCGTCAGCTCATGGTATAATACGCCACGGGTCTCGTAATCCACTTTCGCGGTGTCGTTATTGGCAAAACTTTTCTCGATCCATTTCGTGCTGTATACGATACTGATGGAAGGGGGCGCTCCGTCTTTCGCGGATACCCCGTCGTATTCCTTTAATGTATAGTGGATCTCCTCGATGCCCGGGATACTATCTTCCGGAGTGAAATAAAGTGTCTCTACGACCTTGCGGGCGTGCTTGGTAATATAAGCTTCCGGATCAGGGATAACGGCGGCATAGATCGCCGAGCCCTTAGCCTCGGGGGAAAGATTCTTGAAATCGATCTTTCCGATGTAATAATTATCCCAAGGACTTGAGGTGGCTTCCGCTACCGTAGCCGCCTGTTCCTTTTTGCCGGAGCAAGCGATGCAAGTCCACAGCAGGAAAGCACCGCTGATTAATTGTTTATACTTCATGAGTCTTGTCTGTTTTTTCTGATAAAATAGGTTAATCCGTCAGTGAATAAGGACGATCCTCTCCGTTGAACAATCGCTTTTTGTTCGGGCTGGAAGTCATCTCGAAAGTGAGCGTTCCACCGTTCATGATGTCATCCTGCGTGATGTATCCTTTGGTATAAGGTTTCCCGTTTAGCTTTACCGCTTTTACATAACGGTTCTTGTCGCTGACTTTATCGGCTTTTACCTCGAAAGTCTTGCCATTCTCCAAGCGGACCTTCATATAGGGAAGGTAAGGAGCGCCTAATACGTATTGATCCGTACCCGGGCAAACCGGATAGAATCCCATGGCGGAAAGGATATACCAAGCGGACATCTGGCCGCAGTCGTCGTTACCGCAAAGGCCGTCGATATTGTTGCGATACATCTTATTCATGATCTCACGTTGCCAGTATTGGGTTTTCCAAGGCTGGCTGGTCCATGTGTATAAGAATGGGATGTGATGGCTGGGTTCGTTGCCGTGTACATAACCTCCTAGTAATCCTTCTTTGGTTACGTCTTCGGTCTCGGCAAAGAACTCATCGGGAAGATGCATCGTGAATAAGGAATCCATTTTAGTGATGAATGCTTGCTCGCCTCCCATCAACTGAATCATACCATTGACATCTTGAGGGACATAGAAGGAATAATTCAAGGCATTTCCCTCGATAAACCCTTCACCGTGCGTGCTTAACAAACTGAAGTCCTCTTTGAATTTACCATTCGTATAACGGGGACGAGCATATCCGATCGAGGTATCGAATACATTCGCGTAATTGGACGCACGTTTTTTATAGGTATCGGCCACGGATCGGTTTCCCGCTAATAAAGCTGTATTATAGATTGTCCAATCATCATAAGCATACTCCAAAGTCAAGGAGCCTGCGCTACCGTTGCGATCTAAAGGAACATAACCTAATTCCATAAACTCTTTGGTTCCCTCATAATACGGAATCGTAGAACTGCTGATCATCGCTTTTAACGCGGCGTCTTTATCAATCGGTAATCCTTTGGCGATAGCGTCCGCCAAGACAGAGACGGAATGATAACCGATCATGCACCAGTTCTCGTTTGCCATATGGCTCCAGATCGGCAAGGCATGATGAACGCTTTGCTCGCAATGTTTCAACATGGATTTGGCGATATCCGTGTTAACTTGTCGGTTGATGATATTGAACAGGGGATGTAGGGCACGATACGTATCCCATACGGAGAATACGGTATAGTTCGTGAATCCGTCCGCTTGATGGATATTATGGTCGAGTCCGCGGTATTGACCGTCAACGTCAGTGTATACGCAAGGATTGATCATCGTGTGATACAAGGAGGTGTAAAGCATAGCCAATTGGTCATCGCTTCCTTTCGCGTCGATGACGGAGAGCGCCTTATTCCAAGTATCGGAGGCTTTGGCGGCTAATTGGTCGAAGTCTGCACCGGAAGCCTCGGCACGTAGATTTTTTAAGGCTCCCTCGGTGCTGACTCCGGAAAGGGCGACTTTCACTTCCAACTCATCAGACATTTTCGGATCGAAATCAAAATAAGCGACGATCTTACGTCCTCCGATATCCGGGAAGTTCTCTTTCATATTGAACTTGGCATAACCGCCCCGATAATCAACTTTCGCTTTCTCTTCGCATCCGTAATGCGTGATCGGTTTGGAGAAAGACATGGCGAAATAAGTATAGTTGGTACGTGCCCAACCGTTTGTAATACGATAGCCGGTTACCAGCGTATCGTTCTCTACACGAATATTGGTCCAAAGAACTTTGCCGTCATAGTTATAGATCCCGTGAATCATATCAAGGATAATGCGTTGGTTCTCACTGTTCGTAGGGTATGTGTATTTGTGGATGCCGGCCCGTTGGGTAGTGGTTAGTTGCGCCTTTACGCCATAATCGGCGAGCATCACCTCATAGTATCCGGGACGGGATATCTCGGTGTCATGCGAGAAGCGGGAACGGTAACCGCCATCGGGATTCGTGGCTGTACCGGGATTTAGCTTCAACGTTCCGGTGGTAGGCATAATCAAGATGTCTCCTAGGTCGGAGTGGCCGGTACCGCTGAAGTGGGTGTGGCTGAAACCTACGATGCTGCTATCCTTATGTTGGTAGCCGGCGCAATACTCGTAGGAACGTGGCTGGTATTTACCGTCTACGTTGTGCGGTATGGTATCCGTATCCGGACTGAGTTGCACGAGTCCGAAGGGTACGCAAGCGCCCGGGAATGTATGTCCCATTCCATTTGTCCCGATGATCGGGTTTACAAGATCAACTACATTGGTCTGTGCGATCGCTACTGTTGAGCTGGCTGCCAGAAAAAGGCAACACATCGATTTCTTGAGATTTATCATGTCGTATCAATTAGTTAGAAAAGGATGAAACATAAAAGGCCACCTTTGATAGTTCCAAGGATAACCTTTGATAGTGACAAAGGTAACCTTTTATATTTTCAGATCAATAAGTATAGTAGTCCTCTATCATTGTCAAGTGCTAATTTGTTAATAATGGATTTCTACTATACTTAGTTGATATTTAGAACAATGAGTTAGCCTCGTTCGGAGATAAGTTTGCGTTAGCATCCAATTGTCTTTGCGGAATAGGGAAGATATTACGCTTTGGTTCGTTGGATGCAGTCTTGTCCCACCAAGAAGTGGTTACGAACTTGTTGAAACGAACCAAGTCTGTACGGCGGATTCCTTCGAAAGCAAACTCTCTACCTTTTTCGGCCAAGAACTCATCCATGGTCAGAGTAGCGGTCGTATATTTCGCTTTCTCCCAATCCTCTGCCTTGAAAGAACGTTGACGAACGCTGTTGATCATATCTACCACTTCTTGCGTTGCTTTGCCCCCGTTCTTACGCATCAAGGCCTCCGCTTTGTTATAGATAACCTCGGAATAACGGAACATCACCCAGTCGTTGTTCATATCGCCGGTAGTACCCGGTTGGATCTCATACTTGATAGAGCGAGCGCCGCTGTTTTCTTCGCCCTCGGTCATGGACTTAATGTAGTTTACGAATACCAAATCCTGCCCATTGTACTCCTCTGAACCTTTCAAAGGCTCTGCGGTCGTGTCGTAGTAGTAATTACCGTTTTCATCCACTTTGCGAGGATATTGCTTACCGATCAAGAAGCCTTCCACCTTTCTCAAGTCGTTATCAGCAAATGAGTCATAGAAGGTAGGTTGTGTCACCAGACCGTTCCAAGGCCCGGATTGCAAATCCCAGCCAGTTTGGTGTGCGTAATGCAACCAACGTTGATACCAGCCCATTCCTTTGGCATATACTTCATCATACACGATTGACCAGATGATCTCGGTAGATCGCTTGTCGTTATCCGCACGGAAAGTGTCGTTCCACTTCTTATCCAATGCGAAACCTCCCTTAGCTAATTCATCGCAAGCTGCGATACAATCATCCCAGCGTGCTTGTCCAGTATAAATTTCCGCATTCAAATAGAGACGAGCCAGTAATGCGTAAGCCCCCCATTTGGATACACGTCCGTAGGTCTCTGTTTTACTCTCTGACAAAGAAGGAATACTCTCGTTTAACTCTTTTTCGATCCAAGCGAATAACTCTGCGCGAGATTTGGAGGAAGGATTGATTTCACCGATTTTCTCGCAAATTGGAGCCGTACCGAACATATCCATCACATACCAATAACAGTAAGCGCGATATACACGCATCTCCGCTTGTGCTTGTGCTTTAGACATTGGAACTTGGAGTGCTTCAAAATCTATATTCTCTGTATCTGTAAGGAAGTTGTTAGCATATCCGATACCTTCAAATAATTTTTTCCAAGCATCCACTACTTGACCATCCGTAGGAATCCATTGATGGCGGTGTAGGCGAATCCAGTCTCCATTGTCATAGCCGTGGCGACCTTTTTGAGGCCATGCGGCACCGTCGGAAGATAACTCGTTACATGACCAAGGCGATTGGGCTACTTGCATGGTTCCACAGAAGTGCCCCCATGGACGCATCATGGCGGCCATTACCTCGCCTGCATTGTTGTAGTAATTTTCAGCGATTACCGAGCTATGTATTTCCTCTGTCAGGTCCGTACAAGAGGTAAATGCGGTAGCTCCCAGCAATAATGAAATTGCGCATATATTTTTTAAAGCTTTCATTGTATTGTCTTAAATCTATTGTTACTTAATTAGAATCCAAAATTAACGCCAAACGTGAAGGTACGGGTGGTGGGATAAGATCCGCGCTTCTCTATACCTGCTTGTAGTCCTGTTACGTTTACGTCAGGGGTTAAACCTGAGTATCCTGTAATAGTCGCAAGATTGGTGACATTACCATAAATACGTAAGTTGCGCACATATTTATTATTTTTGAAGTTGAATGTATAACCTAGTGTCACGTTATCGATCTTCAAGAAGTTCCCTTTCTCTAGATAATAAGAAGAGAACAATGGTTGCTCTGTTACCTTGTTCTTCAAGGCATCCTTATATACGTTTGTGCCAGACTGATCGATATTGACAGTCGTTCCGAAATAAATAGCACCCTCGTTCAATACGTCATAATCAAACATACCGCGCAGGAAGAAGCTGAAGTCAAAGTTCTTATAGGTAAACGTGTTCTGCAAACCAGCCTTGAATTTCGGCAAACCGTTACCGATAAAGGTACGGTCAGCGTCAGACAGACCTTCCTTTCCGTCTATGTCGCGAAGATTCCAAGTTCCGTCCGGGTTGATGCCATCGCATACATAACCGAAGAATGATGCGATCGGCTGTCCTTCTTGTAGGCGGTAAGCCTTGCCCGGGTTGCCCGGAGAGGGCAGGTCATATTGATCCTCGTAAGAAGATTTGTACACGTCGTTAGACAAAGATGTCAATTTATTATTCTCGTATGAGAACGTGAAATTAGCCGTGTAAGAGAAATCCTTAGTCTTTACGACCTCTGCGTTTAATGCTAATTCTATACCTCTATTTCTCATCGTGCCTACGTTGGTGGTGATCGTGTTGTAGATCAAAGATGGCTGTTGGGCATTGTAGCTACTGATCAAGTCGCGAGTCGTACGACTATACCAATCGATCGTACCATTTAGGCGTCCACCTAGCAAGCCGAAGTCGAAACCTACGTTCAAGGATTCATTCTTCTCCCATTTCAAATCTGGATTCGGGTTGATATTCGGACCGTAAGTGGCGGTTAGCCATGAACCGGTGTAAGCGTTCCAAGCTCCAGCGCCTGTACCGTAGGTAGCGAGAGACATATACGGATCGGTAGGCAAACTACCCGTGATACCGAAACCGGCACGGAATTTCAATACGTCGAACACTTCTTGGCTCTCCATGAAGTCCTCACGAGAGATCATCCAGCCTGCGCTGACAGAGGGGAACCAAGCCCATTTGTTGTTCGCTCCGAACTTCGTGGAACCTTCACGGCGGATAGAGGCGCTGGCCATGTATTTACCGTCGTAATTATAGTTGGCGCGGGCGAAGAAGGCGATCAGTTTGCTGGTCTCTTTTTTACTCTTCATCTCGGCCTTACCATCTTTTAGGTAACCGCCGGCTTCTAGGTTATTGGTACCGAATACGTCCGTCAAGAAGTTCTTGTTCTCGGCGCTGAATTGCTCGTATTCAAAATCTTGGTAACTGTATCCCAGCAAACCGGTAATATTGTGTACGCCGTTGATGGAAGTATTGTAGTTTGCTGTCCATTCAGTGGTACGGTTGGTATTCTGATAATATTCTTTTTTGGCGCGTCCGTTTGTACCGTCTTTATGTTGGCTATATTCCTCACGCATACTATAATCGTTAGTTAACGCATCGTTCTTCTCCATAGCGAAGAAAGCGGCGGCTGTCAAACCGGGGATAATCTCATATTGAGCCTTGAAGTTCGCCAATAAATTCTTGAATTCCTTTTTCTTGGTACGCTGGTATATGCGGGCTACCGGGTTGAAATCTTCGTAACCGCTGTAAGTTTCCCAGAAGGAGCCGTCTTCCTTATAAATAGGCATCGTCGGGTTGATACGGATAGCCTGGTATAATATGCCGTAATTAGGGATATCTCCTACCTTATCCACATCATCGGAAACTGCGTCCACTTTCACGAAAGAGTTTGCTAGATTGAAAGAAAGCTGTAGTTTATCATCAAACGCACGGTGGTTCACGGCGATAGAGCCATTGATCGTTTCACGGCTGGTGTTACGGATCATACCATCATTCTTTTTGTAATTTAAAGAAGCGCGATAGTTTGTCTTACCATTACCACCTGTAGCGGTCAAGTTGTGTACATGGGTGAAATTACTCTTATTCAATAAAGCGTCGTAATGGTTATCCCGTCCACCAAAGTCGCGGATATTGGCGTTGTTAGTTTCTTTGCCATAAGCGACGAACTCGTCTCCATTTAAGATTTCCGGTCGTTTATAAACCGCCTCGTGCATGATATATCCTGAGTAATCCACTTGAGTAGTTCCGGCTTGCGGACGTCTCGTGGAGACGATGATCACACCGTTATTACCCCGGGTTCCGTAGATAGCGGCTGCGGAACCGTCTTTCAATACGTCGATCGCCTCGATATCCTCGGGTGCGATAGCGTTCAAAGAAGTCATATTACCCGGCATACCGTCAATAATAACGAGAGGCTCATTGCTACCTTTCAGAGATGAGGCACCACGCATCTGTACTTTTACCTCGCCATTAGGGTCGGTGCTACCACGTGATACAGTCAGACCAGCTACACGTCCTTCCACCAATTGCATCGGGTTCACTACCGGTGCCTTGTTAAAGTCGGATGCTTTCACGCTGGTAACGGATGAGGTGATCTCACCTTTCTTTTGGGAACCGTAGCCAACGACTACTACCTCGTCTAGTGTCTCAGAGTCTTCAGCTAAGACTATGTTCAATGTTTTTTGCCCGGTATAACGAACTTCTTGGGGTTTGAAGCCGATGAAGGAAAATACCAATGTGCTGTTATCCGGCACATCCAAGGTGAAATTTCCGTCAAAGTCCGAAGCTGTTCCGTTCGTGGTTCCTTTCACAACAATACTAACGCCAATCAGAGGTTCACCCTTTTGGTCTTTTACTACACCTTTAATGGTTGAACTTTGCTGTGCGATCTGATGAATCTCCATGTTTCCCATTTCAGGAACAGTAGAATCTCCGGCCGCATAAGAGGACTGAAACATTAAAGATAAACAAAGTAACAAAGAGGTTCGTCCACCTAATAAAGTCAGGCATTTCCTCGTCTTACCTTCACTCTTTTTTTCCATAAAAACATTAAATTAAAAGTTAATAATGTGCTTCCCGAAGGAAGAATACACACAAGCGGTTTGCTTTGCTATTCGACAGCAATATTAATAGGTCTTAACGAATTGAAGAGTGCTTTGAAATGCCAAAGAAGTGTCATGAAATGCATATAGCAGATTATGATACTCTTTTGGTAGATTATGACACTATTTAGGAATCAATGATTTATGCCTCTTTTGTGCGGTATTCCTTAGGTGTCATGTTATATTTACGGGCAAATTCCCTATAGAAGTATGATTTGTTAGAAATTCCTACATTATAAATAATTTCCTGAACGCTCATGTTGGTATTCACGAGTAATTGCGCTGCATAGTTTAACCTATAATCCTTTATAAAATCACTCGGCGTCATAGTAGATATTTTCTTGAAACGACGATATAAGATGCGAGTGTTTATATTCAATGCGTCCGCTACCAGCTCGGGACCGAGTCCTTCCTTGCTGACATTTTCTTTGATGATAGAGGTTACGGTGTCAAGGAATTCCTTGTCTTCTTGATGTAATAATTGCCCTTCCGTATATTGATAAGCACTTTCCGGAGAATAGAAATACTCTTTTAATTCTCTTTGGTTAGTCATCAATCGATTCACGACGGATAGGAGAACTGTTGGCGAGAAAGGCTTGGTTAGATAGGCATCCGCTCCGATATTAAGTCCTGCCGCTTGCTCTTGGTCTGATATTTTAGCAGAGATGATAATAAGCGGGATATGGCGGGTATATTTATTTTCTTTGATAAGCGAGATCAATTCTAATCCGTCCATATTAGGCATCATGATATCGGTGATGATAAGGGACGGAGTGTATTGTTTGAGGAATTCCAGAGCCTTTTCCGCATTATAAGCTTCTTGAACCTGATATTCGGAAGAGAGGGTTTCCGTGATTAACCAGACGATGTCTTTATGATCGTCGATAACGAGTATCATCGGTTTATCTTCCGTCTCTTTTTGTGCCGTATGTGAGATTTGCGGCTCTTGTATATCCGTGTTTGGGGAAGGAAGCGATACGGGAATCTCTTCGTCTATCGTGTTGTCTGAGGTCTCCTCTACGATGCCAAAAGGTAAGGTAACTGTAAATTCAGCATATTGGCCGACCTCACTCTCTATGTCGATTTTACCACCTAAGGATTGTACGAGGCTGTGACAGATAAATAAGCCGAGGCCATTCCGTGTCGTATTTTGCCTGTTATCATCGTTATCCATCGTGCCAAGGATACGATATCGGTCGAAAATATTTTGCATGTCTGCCTCCTCGATTCCTTTGCCGGTGTTGTAAACTTTAAGGACGAGGAAGTTCTCCTCCTCATGTAAGGAGATACGAACCGTGCCCCCGTCTTCCGTATACTTAAATGCGTTGGAAATCAGATTTGCTAGGATCTTCTTGAAATAGACGGAATCCGTATTCCAATAAAGCTCTTTGGGAGCATCGATCTTGAATTGGATTTGGTGTTGCTCGGATAGTGGGTAAAACCATTCGAATTGAGTTCGCAAAAGAGAGGATACGGATACTCTCCGGATGTGCGTATGACTGAATCCTGCGTCTTCCGCTTTTCGGAAATCAAGGATTTCTTGGATAAGTCCGTTCAGTTCCTCTACATTTTCCCGGAGGACTGAAGTGTATTTTTCTAATGTCTTGTCTTTTGAGGTGGCGGCATAGGCTTGGATATAATTCTCCACGCCATTGATCAAGGTAAGCGGGGTGCATAGCTCATGCGTAATGTGGGTAAAGAAATTCAGCTTGGACTCGTATAGCTTCTCTTTTTGCTCCTCCTTGATCTTGTCTGCGATCTGCTTCTGTTTCTTTAGTATTTGGTGATGGATACGATAGGTGGCGATGATGAGCAAAACTGTACCGATAAAAAGATACGTGAAAATGGCTAACGAGCTTAGATAAATAGGAGGTAATACCTTGATAGGTAGAGTGTATTCTTTTGCTGACGAATCAATGACATCGTTGCGATAACGGACTTTCAGCAAATATTCCCCGTACGGTAGGTTCATGAAAGTTACCTTGTTTGTCTTTTGCAATTTTTCCCAAGAGGAATTATAGTTGACCAACTGATACGAATACTCGTAATTCTCCCCGTTGATGTAATCCGGAGCGACGAACGCAATCGTTAACGATTGCACATCAGCCGGAACCGTTACACCGTTCCGGCTGATGTCCTTATATAATGGAAGGATTTGTTTATCCATTTGCAACTCGAAGAAACTTAATTCGGGTTGATAGGTATGCTCCGGCTCCGTTTGTTTATTTACCCAGACTAATCCGTTGATGCCTCCAAAGAATAAACGCTCGGAGTATGGGCATTTCCAATAAGCGTCATCAGAGAATTCCGTGACGCTAAAGTAAGGCTGATGATAATTATGGAAAAAGTTGTTCCGGGGATTATATTTGGTGAGACCTTTATTGGTACTAAGCCAGATACAGCTATCGTTCCCCTCATGGATACCATGGATCATGTCGTTTACGATCCCGTCGCTTTTATCGAATTGGCGTAAACGCATCTTTCCCCCTCTGAATTTAATCCGGGTGAGACCGGAGCTGGCGCCTGCATAAAACGTGGAATCTTCGGTCTGGCATACGGAAAGCACATCTCCAATGGCCGGGTTTCTTAAATTGTTGGTTTGCAGGAATTCATATCCTTGATTGAAAATATTGAAACGAATGACTCCGTAACCGCCACGGCTCCCGAGGAACAGGGTAGAGTCGTTGTCATATACCATCGATTGGATTTCTTTACAGATGTTCTTTCCGTTTTTTAACGGGAAGGTTTGTACCTTCCCGATTGTAGGTACGGCTTTATCTATATGTAAGGTAACCTTTTGCAATCCGTTACCCGTTGTCGCTAGCCATAATGTGGAATCATCTACCTCGCAAATAGAGTGGACATAGCGTAGAGGGGTGGTGTCTTCTCGTTGCGGTATCGTTTTTATTCGTTTCTCTTTATACGAATAACAGGTCAGTCCCGGGCCTTCCGTGCCAATCCAGATACATGGATGGTACTCGCTTTTTTGGAAGCAATACACACGGTTGCTGGATAGGCCGTCGGCGGTGGTAAAATGCGTGATAGCGCTTTGTGGGATCATCTTTTTGTTATGGTAAGTGTCATACGCTTGTATCCGGACAATACCGTCTCCTTTTGTCCCGAGCCAAAGGGATTGATCATCGTCTGTATATAAAGAACGTATGGGGTTCTGTATATTAATCGGTAAATCCTTGAGTAAGATAGAGCCGAAAAGATCGGGTTTGTCATAAAACATCCGTATACCTTGCCCGTCTGTTCCCAACCAGAGAATCTCCTGCCTTTTATCGTTCATTAGGCAAAAGATACCGATGCCCATATTTATCGTGTTTTCCGGTTGGCTTAGGTCTAGAATATTGCCGTTACGGAAAACGATATACACATTGGATTGGAAGGTGCATATCTTGATGATGTTACCATATTGTTTTGTCATTTCAGGCAGATCGAACAGGAATTCTTTCCCCTTTCCGTCTACATGCTGTCGATATAATTTATTGTCGGTATCTACTATGAAAATATGATTATTCTCGTAAAATGCGGATAAGATCGGTTTATTATGGAATTGGCGTTCTTCCGATAGCAAATTAAAAGTAGTATCGGAGAAATCCGGAGTCAACTTTTTCAGTATGCCCGAGGCTAATAATAAATAAAAATGTCCGTCCGTCCCGGCGAATAAGGTACGTACGGTTTGAGGGCCTACTCCTTCTCTCGGCAGGTCCCGGAACCCATCGCTAGATGGGGTGTAGCAAGAGATTCTGTTTTCCTTACAAATAGCGAGCGTGATGCCGGATGAATCGGAGGCCAATAGATCGCATTCCATGTATCCGGGGAAAGACTCGGTGACTTTCCGTTCTTTTAGTGAGAATTTATTGATACCTAAAGAGGTTGATATCCATAAAAAGCCGGGTTCTGCGTCGGATATTTTGTGAATGATATTACTACAAAGAGAGTTTTTGTTATTTAATTCGAAACGATATACATACGTATCTTTTCCGTTGTATAAGTTAAGTCCGTCGTAAGTCCCGATCCACAAATAGCCATCCGGATCTTGATGCATGCAAATAATAGCGTTATTTGAGAGATCAACCATAGAAGTTTTATGCAATACGGTTGAGGCAAATAGGTCTGTTTGCGTGATCAATATAAGGAAACTGGTTAACGCTAGAATAAGCCTTGTGAATCTCATGTATTTAAGATTTAGTGTTTGTTTTCAGCGCAAAGATAATATCTTTATGAACGAACAGAAAAGAATTCACTTTTTTGTTTACTTTTGCAAAAAGCAGGGCTTTCGTATAAATTAGAATGTCTGACGTATGATAATACGAAATAAAGTAAGTGACAGATGGAACAATGTGAAGAGAATTCTCAAGAAAATGACGATGTGATAATAGAGAAAGAAATTTCTAAATTAATAGAAGAACAGCGTTTATTTACGGAGAGTATATATGCTTGTCTGCCGGTGGGTATTGAAATTTATGACGCACATGGTGTGCTGCGTAGTATAAACGACCATGCGTTGAGGATGTATGGTGTGGATGACCGGACATCGGTGGTGAATATAGTCAATCTTTACAAAAGTCCATTTGTTGATTCAGAACTTTTAGCTCGGATACAATCGGGTGAAGATATTTCCTTGGAGTTTGAGTATGATTTTGATCGGGTTAATAAGGATGCATATTATTCTTCCTATAATAAAGACACGATGATCTATGGGGTTAAAGTTATCCCGATATGGAGTAGAAAAAAACATCTTATCGGACATATATTACTCGCAAATGATATGACTTCCGTGAAAGAGGTGGAATTCCGTACGGAAGAAAGCAAGAAAAATCTGGAGATGGCCATGAAAGCGGCTAATATGGCTTCTTGGGTATATGATGTGAATAAAAAGGTTTTTAATCCATTATATGGACTAACCGTAGCCAAAAAAAATATGCCAATGGAGGCGGTACTGGATATTTTGCATCCCCAAGATCGAGCTCCGTTAATCCGGCTCTTCTCTCAATTGATAGGAAATGAGATAGAACAAGGACAAATGACTTTGCGTTTCTATAACGAGCAAGAAGAGATGTATCGTTATTATGAGAGCCGGATGCGCCTATCGACAGAACATCGTGGAAAATTGCAGATCATCGGGACACAAATGGATATAACCGAAAGGTTGCAAATGGCCAAGAAAGCGCAGGATCTGATCGCAAAACGTGATCTGGCCATGAAAGTCAGTAATATTGTTCATTGGGATTTTGATGTAAATTCCCAGAAATTCGAATCTTATAATGATCCGATCAACGATTACGTTTCAGATCGATTATTGACCGTTTCGGAGTATATGGATGTTATATACCCCGAGGACCGGTCTGTTTTTTACGACGCAATGCAATCCCTGATAGCTGGAAAGAATGTCACCATCAATTTTACCTGTCGCATACAAACCAAGTATGATGAGACTTGGCAGTATTGTGATTTTATGGGTGTCCCTTTCGATCAAGATGAAAATGGAGATATAATACGCTATACGGGATTCAGGCAAAACATTCCTAAGATCCAGCAATTGAATCGGGAACTTAAAGAAAGAAATTACAAGATAGAGCTTTCTTTCAAGACGGTTGGTATGTCGTATTGGGATTTTGATGTAAAAAGCCTGAAATTCAGTGCTTTTAATGATCCTATTAATGATTTTTATTCGGAAAAGACAATCACTCCCGAGGATTATTTGAACGCTACACATCCGGATGATGTGGTTTTTGTGCGGAAATATATGGAGCATATGTTCCGGGGCATAGATAAAGATTTCAACGTTAAATATCGTTCCAAAACCAAATGGGATGACGAGTGGCAGACCTTATTGGTTACTGGAATCCAGGTTGAAAGAGATAAAGAAGGCCATGTGACTCGCTATACCGGTATTACGATCAATAATACGAAGTGGGAGAAGATGATTCAGCAATTGAAGGAATTAAAGGAGAAAGCGGAACTTTCGGATCGTCTCAAGTCTGCGTTTCTCGCTAATATGAGTCACGAGATACGTACCCCGTTAAACGCTATTGTTGGTTTTTCAGAGTTAATGGTAACTTGTGATGATCCGGAAGAAAAAAAAGAATATATAAATATCATCCAATCCAATAATGAGTTGTTATTGCGATTGATCAACGATATCCTTGATCTTTCCAAGATAGAGTCAGGCATAATTGAACGTAGGAAGGAGAATTTCAATCTGGCTAAGGTTTGTAATGAGTTATTTGTTACGATTCAGGCGAAGATGACAAATCCGAATGTCGAGTTACGTTTAGATGGTCCCAACTCGGAGTGCTGGGTACTTCTGGATAGAAACCGGCTTAAGCAAGTATGGATGAATTTCCTCACTAATGCGGTAAAATGCACCAAATCCGGATATATTAAAATGGGATATGGCATTGAAAGGAAAGGTCTTCGTATCTATGTTGAGGATACGGGAATCGGTATACCGGATGATTTGCATGACAAAGTATTTACCCGTTTTGAGAAATTGAATGAGTTCTCGCAGGGTACCGGACTTGGCTTGACGATCTCCAGAGCTATCGTAGAAGCGGCAGGGGGAGAAGTGGGCTTTACTTCAAAACTTGGTGTCGGATCTACTTTTTGGGCATGGTTGCCTCTTCGCCCTTAGGTCTGACTCCCCATTTATTGGTAATGTCCTTTTAAAATAGTGAAGGATGAGAAGCTTTTTTATCGCAATTTATAGGGATTTTAGAACTGGTGTAGCATATGTGACAGAAATATGACGATAATTCTCCTACCTTTGCGGCGGTAAAAATGTGGTATTAGATAAGATTGTTTATGAAATTTGAGAATGAGTGCTGGGATCACTTTAAAGGTGAGACCTGGAAAAGAGAGATCAATGTAAGAGATTTTATCCAGAGTAACTATACGCCTTATGAAGGGGATGATTCCTTTTTAGTCGCTTCTTCCGAGAAGACCCGTAGGGTCTGGAACAAGCTGACCGAGATGTTTAAGGTCGAGAGGGAAAAGGGAGTTTATGACGCCGAGACAAAATTACCTCAAGGGATCGATGTATATGGCCCGGGCTATATTGATAAGGAGAATGAGGTGATCGTTGGGTTACAAACCGATGCTCCGCTGAAACGTGGTATCTTCCCGAAGGGCGGTATCCGTATGGTTGAGAATAGCTTGGAAGCTTATGGTTATCATTTGGACCCGATGACGAAAGAGATCTTCACGAAGTACCGTAAAACTCATAACGAAGGCGTTTTCTCCGCATATACGGAAGAGATGATTGCCGCACGTCGTTCGGCTATTATCACCGGTCTGCCCGACGCGTATGGTAGAGGACGTATTATTGGTGACTATCGTCGTGTCGCTTTATATGGTACGGCAATCTTGATCGAGGAGAAAAAGCGTTTCTTGAATCGTTTGGATATCCAAGAGATCACGGAAGAGATCATCCAGAGCCGTGAGGAGATTTCCGAACAGATCAAGGCTTTGAAAGCGTTCGAGAAAATGTGCGCTAGCTATGGCTTTGATGTGACTCGTCCGGCACAAAACGCTCGTGAGGCAGTTCAGTTTGTGTACTTAGCTTATCTGGCGGCGGTAAAAGACCAAGATGGCGCGGCGATGTCTATCGGACGTACTTCTACGTTTTTGGATATTTATATCGAGAAAGACATCCGTGAGGGTAAGTTGACCGAAGAGGAGGCGCAAGAATTGGTAGACCAGCTGATCATCAAGTTGCGTATCGTTCGTTTCTTACGTACGCCGGAATACAATGATTTGTTCTCCGGTGATCCGGTTTGGGTAACAGAGTCCTTGGGCGGCCAAGGAGTGGATGGCCGTTCTTTGGTAACAAGAACTTCCTATCGTTATCTCCATACATTATATAATCTAGGTCCGGCACCAGAACCCAATTTGACGGTTCTGTGGTTTAAGAACGCTCCCGAGAACTGGAAACGTTTCTGTGCCAAGGTCTCTATCGATACATCGGCTATCCAATATGAGAACGACGATTTGATGCGTCCGGATTATGGAGATGATTATGGTATCGCTTGTTGCGTTTCTCCTATGAAGATCGGTAAGCAGATGCAGTTCTTCGGAGCCCGTGCGAATTTGGCGAAATGTTTATTATATGCGATCAACGGAGGACGGGATGAGCGCAGCGGCGTACAGGTAGCCCCGATGTTCGAGCCGGTTCGCGGCGAGTATCTGGAATACGATGAGGTGATGGCTAAGTATGAGCAAATGATGCGCTGGTTGGCGAAAGTGTATGTGAACGCCTTGAAGATAATCCATTATATGCATGATAAATACGCATATGAGGCATTCGAGATGTCGCTTCACGATGGAGATGTAGAGCGTATCCGTGCGACAGGTATCGCCGGTCTTTCTATCGTTGCCGATTCGTTGGCTGCTATCCGTGATACGAAAGTACGTGTGATCCGTGACGAGCGTGGCTTGGCGGTTGATTTCGAACGTGAGGGCGAATATGTTCCTTTCGGTAATAACGACGATCGTACGGATAGTATCGCTGTAGAGATCACCGAGAAGTTCATGGAATATTTGCGTCAGCACGAGACCTATCGCCATGCGAAACCTACGCAGTCCATCCTTACGATCACCTCTAATGTGGTATATGGTAAGAAGACTGGTACGACACCGGATGGCCGTATCGGTGGAACTCCTTTCGCTCCGGGCGCGAACCCTATGAACGGTCGTGATACGAAAGGTGCTATCGCTGCGCTAGCTTCGGTAGCGAAGCTTCCATTCCAGCATGCGCACGACGGTATCTCTTATACTTTCGCTGTTTCTCCGGCTACGTTGGGAAAGGAGCGTGAAGTGCAGATCAATAATCTGGTTAGCTTATTGGATGGCTATTTTACTCCGGATGGAGGTCAGCATCTGAATGTTAACGTATTTGATAAGGATTTGTTGATCGACGCTATGGAACATCCTGAGAAATATCCGCAACTTACGATCCGTGTATCCGGATATGCGGTAAACTTCGTGAAACTGACTCGTGAACAACAGTTGGATGTTATTTCAAGAACCATTAACCATTCACTGTAAGTGATAAAAGGTAAGATACATTCATTAGAGAGTTTCGGGACCGTAGATGGTCCCGGAATTCGCTTTGTCGTTTTTATGCAGGGCTGCCCGTTGCGTTGCCTGTATTGCCATAACCCGGATACTTGGAACCCGAAAGGGAAGGTGAAATATCAGATGACTCCCGGCGAGCTATTGACGGAAGTCTTACGGTATAAGAGTTTTATCGCCCGTGGGGGGGTGACTGTTACCGGTGGGGAACCTTTATTGCAACCTGAGTTTCTGAAAGAGTTTTTCCGTTTGTGCCAAGAGCAAGGTCTTCACACAGCTTTGGACACATCTGGTTTCGTATGTACCTCAAAAGCTTGGGAAGTCTTGGATTATGCGGACTTAGTGTTATTGGACATCAAAACCTTAAACCCGGATTTACATCCGTTACTGGCGGGTGTCAAGCAGGATAATACGCTTCTGTTCTTGGATGAATTGGAGAGACGTGGCATAGATACTTGGATTCGCCATGTTATTGTCCCCGGATATACGGATAATGACGAGTGGCTGGAGGCGTTAGCTCGGTATGTCAGTTCATATAAAGTGGTTCGCAAAGTGGAATTATTGCCTTATCATACGATGGGAACCTATAAATATGAGCAATTAGGTCTCGATTATCCGTTAAAGGGGGTGGAACCCTTATCAAAAGAACGTTTAGATAATGCGAAAGCGATATTCTCTCGCTACAAACCAGAAAATAACAAGGCCTGATCTCTCGATCAAGCCTTGCGATTATGCAACAGCTAATCAGGGAAAACAATCTAATCCGATTAGCTTTTAAACGATAGTAATAATTTTTTGCCTAGACTAACCTTGACTATTTAATATGTGTTTGTTTTGTTATATGCAACAAATATCTATTTTTGTAAGGAGATAAAAAATGATATAGATCAGAAAATGATGAATAGTATGAAGACACCACAAGAAATAGCCGAAATGATATCCAAACGTTTTTATCCATTACCCGATGCGGATTTGGATTCTCTGGCCTCGATCATAGAATCAAGTAAGGCTGCGAAAGGAGAATTATTGTTGGATAACGGACAAATATCTAAATATTTATATTATGTGGAATCGGGATTATTACGCCAGTTTTACTATAAGAATAAACGTGATATTACCGAGCATTTCTCCTGTGAGGGAAATATCGTTATTTGTATAGCCAGCACATTCCAAAGAGAACCGACGCGTTTATTAATCGAGGCATTGGAACCGACGGTTTATCACCGGATCTCTTTTTCGGAATTTAGCGATTTATTGAAAACATCTTTAGCTATTAATAGATTGTACCAGAAAATACTGGAGTGGGCTTTGATGCTTTCGCAAGAGAAAGCGGACTCTTGGCGTTTTGAGTCGGCAAGAAAACGTTATCTGCGTTTTCAACAGGAATATCCGGAAGCAGCGAAACGTGCTTCTGTCAATCATATCGCCTCGTATTTATTGATGACACCCGAATCTTTGAGCCGGGTGCGGGCGGGAGTGTTGTAGTCTCTACCTACATTCAGGTATTATTGAGGTGAAAATAGCAATTTGTGGTGATTTCACGGTTCAAGTAATCCATCTATATTTGCGTCAGTTTAAAAAACGTAGAAGCAATGAAAATAGAAAAGATTACAGGACGTGAGATCCTAGATTCAAGAGGTAACCCGACAGTAGAGGTTGATATTTTACTAGAGTCCGGCGTTATGGGCCGTGCGTCTGTGCCTTCCGGTGCGTCCACCGGCGAGAACGAGGCTTTGGAGTTGCGTGATGGCGATAAGAAGCGTTATGGTGGTAAAGGCGTATTGAAAGCGGTTGAGAATATCAATACGATTATCGCTCCGGCATTGAAGGGGATGTCTGCCTTGGATCAGATAGGTATCGATCATGCGATGTTGGCTTTGGACGGTACGAAAACTAAATCGAAACTAGGTGCGAACGCTATCCTTGGCGTTTCTTTAGCTGTAGCGAAAGCTGCCGCAAATTATTTGGATATTCCTTTATATAGATATATTGGTGGAACGAATACCTACGTGATGCCTGTTCCGATGATGAATATAATCAATGGCGGTTCGCATAGCGACGCTCCGATCGCTTTCCAAGAGTTTATGATTCGTCCGGTAGGTGCCGCTTCTTTCAAGGAAGGCTTACGTATGGGCGCTGAGGTATTCCATGCGTTGAAAAAGGTATTGCACGATCGTGGGTTAAGTACCGCTGTTGGTGATGAGGGTGGTTTCGCCCCGAATTTGGAAGGTACGGAAGATGCCTTGAACTCAATTATCGCCGCTATCAAGGCGGCTGGTTATGAACCGGGCAAGGATGTGATGATCGGTATGGATTGCGCTTCTTCTGAGTTTTATAAGGATGGAATCTACGATTACACGAAGTTTGAAGGAGAAAAAGGAGTGAAACGTACTTCCGACGAACAAGTGGATTATCTGGAAAAGCTGATCAACGAATACCCGATCGATTCCATTGAGGATGGTATGAGTGAGAATGATTGGGCTGGTTGGAAGAAACTGACAGATCGTATTGGTAACCATTGCCAATTAGTCGGAGATGATTTGTTCGTGACAAATGTAGAGTTCCTTTCAAGGGGTATTAAAGAAGGTTGCGGTAACTCAATCTTGATCAAGGTAAATCAGATCGGTTCCTTGACGGAGACACTGAACGCTATCGAGATGGCTCACCGTCATGGATACACGACCGTTACTTCACACCGTTCCGGTGAGACGGAAGACGCTACGATCGCCGATATCGCTGTCGCTACCAATAGCGGACAGATCAAGACGGGATCATTAAGTCGTTCGGACCGTATGGCTAAATATAACCAGCTGCTTCGTATCGAGGAGGAATTGGGAGACCGTGCCGTATACGGATACAAAAGAATCAATTAAGTATATAAAGTAAATTATAATCGCTAATTATGTAGTAATCCAAAACCCAAGATATTGAAGGGCTTATCCGTGAGGATAGGCCCTTTTTATTGATTGATAAAGTATTATCTATAACCTCATAAAATATATCGATTAGAAAAATTGTTTTAATGAATAAATATGTTATATTTTTGTATCGGAAATAAAAACAAATAGTATTCATTTAAAAATAGGAACAAGTATGGAACCGATTATTAATTCTCAACTTCCGGAGTTTAAAGTACAAGCTTTTCAAAATGGTAATTTCAAGACTGTAACCAACGAGGACGTCTTGGGTAAGTGGGCTATCTTTTTCTTCTACCCGGCCGATTTTACATTTGTTTGTCCAACAGAGTTGGTCGATATGGCTGAGAAGTATGAGCAGTTTAAATCAATGGGAGTAGAAATTTACTCTGTAAGTACAGACTCTCATTTTGTACATAAAGCTTGGCATGACGCTTCCGAGACTATCCGTAAGATCCAATATCCGATGTTGGCGGATCCCACTGGAGCACTGAGTCGTGCGTTTGGTGTGATGATTGAGGAAGAGGGTATGGCATACCGTGGCACTTTCTTGGTAAATCCGGAAGGAAAGATCAAAGTGGCCGAGATTCATGATAACAATATCGGTCGTGACGCTTCCGAGTTACTTCGTAAAGTTGAAGCCGCTCAGTTTGTCGCTTCACATGATGGTGAGGTTTGTCCCGCTAAATGGAAGAAAGGGGAGGCTACCTTGAAACCTAGCATTGACTTGGTAGGGAAAATCTAAATAATTAAGAGTATAGATCGTGTTAGAATCAACATTAAAAGAACAATTGAAAGGTATATTCGCAGGGTTAAATGCGAATTATACCTTTGATATATCGATCTCTCCTGCGTATGAAAGTAGACAGGAATTGTTGGATTTATTAGGTGATGTTGCCTCTTGTTCGGATAAAATATCTATGCAAGTATCTGATGGGGAGGGATTGGAATTCATTTTGTTAAAGGATGGAGCGAAAACGGGGATTAAGTTTCGTGGAGTACCTAATGGACACGAGTTTACTTCCTTACTGTTGGCGATCTTGAATTCAGATGGGAAAGGCAAGAATTTTCCGGACGAGAGCATTTGTAATCGTGTTAAAGCCTTGAATGGCCCGATACATCTGACGACCTATGTCTCTTTGACTTGTACGAATTGCCCGGATGTGGTACAGGCATTAAACGCTATGACGACTTTAAATCCTCAGATCCATCATGAGATGGTAGATGGGGCTATCAATCAAGCGGAAGTTGATGCCTTGAAGATACAAGGCGTCCCCTCTGTCTTTGCGGATGGAAAACTGATCCATGTAGGACGTGGGGAATTCGGAGAATTGTTATCGAAGCTGGAAGCTCAGTATGGAATCAATGAGAGCCTAACGGAGAAGACGGTAAAACGATATGACGTGGTTGTGGTCGGTGGGGGTCCGGCTGGTGCTTCTGCCGCTATTTATTCCGCACGAAAGGGGCTGAGTGTCGCTGTCGTGGCGGAGCGTATCGGCGGGCAGGTGAAGGAGACGGTAGGAATTGAGAATCTGATTTCAGTTCCGGAGACAACAGGTACCCAGTTGGCTGACAATCTGCGCTTGCATATGCGGCAATATCCGATTGACCTGCTGGAGCATCGTCGTATAGAGAAGGTAACGATAGAAGGAAACGAGAAGGTTTTATCTACGGCTGGAGGTGAGATATTCAAGGCTCCGGCGGTTATTGTCGCTACGGGCGCTAGCTGGCGTAAATTGAATGTACCGGGTGAGGCAGAGTATATAGGGCGTGGAGTGGCTTTTTGTCCTCATTGCGACGGTCCGTTTTATAAGGGAAAACATGTTGCCGTGGTTGGCGGTGGAAATTCCGGTATCGAGGCGGCTATTGATTTGGCGGGGATCTGTTCGAAAGTAACCGTTTTGGAGTTTATGGATGAGTTAAAAGCGGATCAAGTCTTGCAAGAGAAAGCGAAGAGTTTGCCGAATGTCGAGATCTTTGTTAGTTCACAAACAACCGAGGTGGTTGGAAATGGCGACAAGGTAACCGGTATCCGTACAAAGGATCGTAAGACAGGGGAAGAGCGTGTTATTCATTTAGACGGTATTTTTGTTCAAATCGGCTTAGCCGCTAATAGTGGTGTCTTTAAGGAGATTGTCGAAACAAATCGTCCCGGTGAGATCGTGATTGACGCACATTGCCGGACGAATGTCCCGGGTATTTATGCAGCGGGCGACGTTTCCACCGTACCCTTTAAGCAAATCATTATTTCTATGGGAGAAGGAGCCAAAGCGGCCCTTTCGGCCTTTGAAGATCGGGTACGTGGCGTACTTGATTGAGGAAAGTACCTACAAATAGGTAATTTTTGAACAGCGTATCTTTTTTATCGGTTATATTACTATATTTGCGATCGAGAGAAAAGAGATGGATAGATTAAGAAAATATCTGAGGATATTACTCCCTGCGCTGTTCATAGCCTATTTGGGATGTATTATTGCGTTTACTCACGTTCATATTGTCAACGGGGTAACGATCGTCCATTCTCACCCGTATCATAAAACGGACGATGGTCGTCCGGACCATGAACATGGCTACGCCGAGTTTCAGTTGCTTCATCAGTTATCTGTCTTGCAGATAACAGGTGCGGCTTTCGTCGCTATTCTGCTGGCGGCTTTTTATTCCTTTATCCGTAACTTATCTTTCGCTCCGGTCTATCCGGACTATATCGTTCCCTTCCGGGGAAGACGTACGCTTCGGGCTCCTCCCATATTCTGATATTGTGAGATTAATAACATTGTATTACTTATCAGAATAAATTAAAATGAATAAATTTTTCATCTTTATACTATGCCTGTGCTGTGCCCTAACGGTAGCTCAGGCCACGGGAGAGGACCGTCTAAACGACTCAGACGCAAATGTTTTCGGACATGTATTGGATAAGAAAACAGGGGAACATCTTCCCTTTATCAACGTATTGTTAAAAGGTACCACGATCGGTACGACCACCGATAACTCGGGACATTATTTCCTGAAGAATCTGCCGGAAGGTAAATTTACGCTAGAATATAAAGCGCTCGGGTATAAGACTATCTCTAAAGAAGTGACCCTAAAGAAAGGAAAAACCTTAGAGATTAATGTAGAACTGGAAGAAGACCAGATCGCCTTGGATGGCGTGGTGGTATCTGCGAATCGTGCGGAAACTTCCCGCCGGTTGGCTCCCACATTAGTGAATGTATTGGATGCGAAGGTTTTTACTACGACCAATGCGGTGAATTTGGCACAGGGACTAAATTTCCAACCGGGTGTACGGGTAGAGACGAATTGCCAGAATTGCGGTTTCCAGCAAGTCCGGATCAATGGATTAGACGGACCTTATACCCAAATACTGATTGATTCACGTCCCATATTCAGCGCTTTATCCGGCGTATATGGGCTTGAGCAAATACCGGCGAATATGATCGAGCGGGTAGAGGTGATGCGAGGAGGGGGATCGGCACTGTTCGGCTCGTCCGCTATCGCCGGGACAATTAATATCATCACGAAGGAGCCCTTGAGAAATTCCGGGGAATTGTCGCATACGTTAACCTCGATCGGTGGGACATCCGCTTTCGATAATAATACGACCCTAAATGCCTCTTTGGTATCGGAAAATGGGAAAGCGGGCTTATATCTTTTTGGCCAGAACCGTCATCGTTCCGGTTTTGATCAGGATGGAGATGGTTTTACGGAGTTGCCTAAATTGAAGAATCAAACGGTTGGTTTCCGTTCGTACCTGAAAACGAGTACTTATAGTAAATTGACATTCGAGTATCATCATATGAATGAATACCGCAGGGGAGGAAATCTGTTGGATCGTCCACCTCATGAAGCGGATATCGCCGAACAGTTGGAGCATTCGATTGATGGAGGAGGTCTGAAATTCGATCTTTTCTCCAAGGATTACAAACATAAATGGAGTGTTTTCACTTCTGCCCAGAATACAGACCGGGATAGTTATTACGGGACGAATCAAGATCCGAACGCTTACGGCAAGACTACGGACCTGACGGTTATGGCCGGTACGCAATATGCTTATAGTTTTGATAAATTCTTATTTATGCCATCGGATTTGACTGCCGGTTTGGAGTATAGTTTCGATCATTTGAAAGACGAGATGATCGGGTATAATCGCTTTACGAATCAGAAGGTGCATATCGAGAGCGCATTTTTGCAGAATGAGTGGAAAAATAAGCGATGGAGCTTCTTGATTGGCGGTCGTTTGGATAAACATAATATGATGGATCATATAATATTCAGCCCTCGTGCGAATATCCGTTTTAACCCGACGGAAGATATCAATATCCGGGCTAGTTATTCCAGTGGTTTCCGTGCCCCGCAAGCGTTCGATGAGGATATGCATATCTCGGCGGTCGGCGGAGAGGTCGCTATGATCCAACGTGCGAAAGATTTATCCGAGGAGAAATCGCGGAGCTTGAGTGCTTCGGTCGATTTTTACCATCGTTTTAAGAATGGTATCCAGTTGAACTTCTTGGTGGAAGGTTTTTACACCAGCTTAAGTGATGTGTTTGTCTTGGAAGATATCGGGAAAGATGAGCAAGGCAATCTGATTAAGGAACGTCGTAACGGTTCCGGGGCGAAAGTGATGGGATTAACCTTGGAAGGGAAGTCGGTGCTAACTTCATGGCTATCTTTGCAAGCGGGCGCTACTTTCCAGCGAAGCCGTTATAAAGAGGCCGAGAAATGGAGCGATGACGAGAATGTACCAGCCGAGACAAGGATGTTCCGTACGCCGGATACCTATGGTTATTTTACGGCTACCCTTACGCCTATCAAACGTTTCACGGCTTCCCTGTCGGGAACTTATACGGGAAGTATGTTGGTGCAGCACTTGGCGGGATATATACCTTTGGATAAGGCGGTGGAGACTCCGGATTTCTTTGATATGAATATCAAGCTTGCGTATGAGTTCCCGCTTTACAAAGAGCTGAAACTAGAAGTAAATGGAGGCGTGCAGAATCTGTTCAACGCTTACCAATCCGACTTTGATCAAGGTAAGAACCGGGATTCCTCCTATATCTATGGCCCGGCTAGCCCGAGAAGTTATTTTGCCGGTGTAAAGATGAGCTTTTAATCATGTAATGCCCTTTGAAAAAACATGTACGTGTTTCGTGAAAAACACGTACGTGTTTCCGAAAAAAGACGTACGTGTTTTTTTGAAGGCAAAATAAACAAAAAGACAGTGTTCCCAAGCGTATGATCGCCCTGCGGAAACACTGCCTTTTTTATGGGATAAATCGGGATGTTTTATTTAACGAACGGAGCGGCTTGCAAATAGGCGGCGCTCTTCTCTACACCCTCGAACTGAGTACGGCCTTTCTTGTCGCCTTCCAGTTCCACGTAGTAGCCGAGGATACCGATCTCGTACGCTTTTTTGAATATATTCGGGAAATTCATCATACCGGAATCACCGATGATCCAACGATCCTTGATGTGCAATAACTTAAAACGATTCGGATAATTCTCCATCCATTCCACGGGATCTTGCTGCCCCATAACGGCCCAATATACATCCAACTCGAACATAACCTTATCCGGATCGGTATTTTTTAGGAATAACTCCTCGATATAAGTACCTTTAGGAGGTGCCCACGGATTCGGGTTCTGTTCCGGTTTCTCGCCGGCTTTCAATACCCGTTTGAACTCATTGCTATGATTATGGTAACCCCATAGGATTCCGGCTTTCTTCGTGATCTCTCCGGCACGGTTGAAGATCTCCGATACTACTTTGGCGTCATCCTCGTTTTCGATACGGGGTAAACTCGGTTGTACCATACAACTAACACCTAGCTCGGCATGGATATCGGTTGCCTTTTTCCAGAACTCGTCGAATTTGGGCATATTCTCTTTCGTGTACTCACGAAGAGAAGGGGTCAGGTGTGAGCTACTGATTCTCAAACCGGCATCATCCACCATTTTCTTATAATCCTTGGAGGCGATGAATGTCGTATTTTTAGGATTATAATCACCGAATTTACCAGTGTCTTCCCTATATCCGAAAATCTCCAGATCGGTATATCCCGCTTTTGCCAATCGGTTCAATCCGTTAGGCATATCTTGCAGTAACTCCTGTCCGAGCGAATAGGTTTGCAATCCCATCTTTTTCCCGGCGGTTGCCGAGGATATCGCATCCGTGGCGGGTATGGATCTGGTGGGATTTGAAGCCATTACTTTTTGGCTGGCTATGCCCCCTAAAGTAAGTAATGAAATGTTTCTCAAAAATGTTCTTCTGTCTGTCATGGTGATAAAGAATTAAAATTAAACATCTGTTTCTCGCAAATATAGTTAACCTTTTTGAAGTTTATTAAGAAAATGTCTCTCAAAAACTTGCGATTGGGTTTAAATAGATTTAAAATTTGACATAACTCAATTTTACGAACTTACTCCATACATCCAATTACCTGAATAAGGGGATTGTTTGGTATACCTCCGTGGATTTTTAATGTGATTTTACCCATTCTTAGGTATTGTGGGGCTGTAGTCTCTGATCGTAACTTTGCAACGTTTTAAATAACATAATTGATTAAATGATGATGAAGAAAATCAGAGGGCTTTTCCTCTCCTTTTTACTGTTGCTTATTTCCATCTCGGCTTTTTCTCAACATAAAACAATGATATCGGGTAAAGTCCTGTCCACGGAAAAAACAACCGTGGATTTCGCTACCGTTTATCTAAAAGGTACGAATTACGGCGGGACTACGAATGAGGAAGGTATCTATCATCTTCAAGCTCCCGCGGGAGAATATACATTAGTAGTATCGGCTATCGGATATAAGACGGTAGAGAAACCCGTGAAACTGATGCGTGGGGAACGGACGAAGATGAATGTGGTAATCAGCCCTCAAGCTACGGAGTTGGATGAGGTGGTTGTCGTTTCTAATGGCGTGACCCGGCTCAAGCGTTCTGCGTTCAATGCCGTGGCCCTCGATACGAAAGCCTTGCAAAATTCAACCCAGAACTTGAGTGAAGCCTTGGCTCAAGCGCCCGGAATGAAGATCCGGGAGTCTGGCGGTGTCGGCTCGGATATGCAACTGATGATGGATGGATTTACCGGCAAGCATATCAAGATCTTTATCGATGGGGTTCCGCAAGAAGGTGTCGGCAGTTCTTTCGGACTGAATAACATTCCGGTGAATTATGCCGAGCGTATAGAGGTCTATAAGGGTGTGGTACCGGTGGGTTTCGGAACAGACGCTATCGGAGGTGTTATCAATATCATCACCAAGAAGAACCGGAACAAATGGTTCTTGGATGCTTCTTATTCATACGGGTCTTTCAATACGCATAAATCTTATGTGAACTTCGGACAGACTTTCCGGAGCGGACTCACGTATGAGATCAACGTTTTCCAGAATTATTCGGATAATAATTACTATGTGGATACTCCGGTGAAGGACTTTACGACCGGAGCGATCAATAAGAAAAAGATCGAGCATGTGAAGCGTTTTCATGATACGTATCATAACGAGGCCGTTATCGGGAAAATCGGTTTCGTGGATAAGAAATGGGCGGATCGTTTGATGTTCGGGTTTACCTATTCACATATGTATAAAGATATACAGACGGGCGTACGCCAAGAAGTGGTGTTTGGCGGCAAATATCGGAAGGGATACTCGATCATGCCGTCGTTGGACTATCGCAAGCGTGATTTCTTCGTTAGGGGCTTGGATGTGGTATTGACGGCGAATTATAATAAGAACATGACGAACAATGTAGATACCTCTTCCTATGAATATAATTGGCGTGGCGAGATGCGTCCTCTCCGGATGCCCGGTGAGCAATCTTATCAGAACACCCGGTCGGATAATAATAACTGGAACGGAACCTTAACAGCTAACTACCGTATCGGTAAGGCGCATACGTTCACGTTCAATCACGTGATCAACGCGTTCCGGCGTTCGAATCAGTCTCTTTTGAACGAGGACTCGGAAGCGAACGCTATCCCGAAGGAAACCCGTAAAAATATCAGCGGTCTTTCGTATCGCTTGATGCCGACGGAACATTGGAACTTGTCTGTGTTCGGTAAATATTACAACCAGTTTATCGCGGGGCCTGTCGCTACTTCCTCGGCTCAAGATGACTATATACGTACGACCAATTCGGTAAGCGCGATGGGATATGGGGCCGCGGGAACTTACTTTATCTTGAAAAGCTTGCAAGCGAAATTGTCCTATGAGAAAGCCTATCGCCTGCCGACCAATGAGGAGATGTTTGGCGATGAGGACCTTGAGACCGGCGATATTTCCTTGAGACCGGAGAACAGCGATAACGTGAATCTGAATTTAAGCTACAACGAGACATTCGGTAAGCATTCCGTATATGTGGAAGGCGGATTGATCTACCGAAATACGAAAGATTATATCCAACGGAATATATCGGATTTGAGCGGCGGTAAATATGGCGCTACCTATGTGAATCATGGTCGTGTAGAGACCAAGGGTTACAATATCTCGGTTCGCTACGGTTTCGCTAACTGGGTAAGCGTAGGAGGAAACTTTACGCAGATGAATGTAAGGGATAACGTGAAGACGGTTACCAGCGGGACGAACCAAGAGAGCTTGACATATGGCGCACGTATGCCGAATCTTCCTTATCAGTTTGCCAACTCGGATGTGACCTTCTACTGGCGTAATTTGTGGAAGAAAGGCAATACGCTAAGTGTCACTTACGATAATTTATATATGCATAGTTTCCCGCTGTATTCGGAGGCAGTAGGCAGTGAATCCGAATTTGTGGTACCAACTCAATTCTCGCATAACCTGACACTCTCTTATGGTATACAGAACGGGCGTTACAATATCTCTTTCGAGTGCAGGAATCTCACGAACGAGAAATTATACGATAACTTCAGCTTGCAGAAGGCTGGCAGGGCTTTCTATGGTAAGGTGAGGGTTTATTTCGGTAATTAATTTAAAGTGTGACTATCTTTTATTTATCAATAATTAATTCAAAACATAATAGATTAAAACAACATGAAGAAGAATTATTTAATGACAGGTCTTGCCGCCGCGTTATTGGTTGGGGGGGTATTTACTTCTTGTAGTGACGACGATCCTGTAAACCCGGATAACGGAGGCAACGGGAATGGAAATGGCGGAGGATCGACCTCGGAGGCGGTTTCGAGCTATGTAGTTGCCGCTTCTGTCGGTGACGCGAATTACTTGTTGACAGCCGATACGCTGGGTGATGGCTCTATCTCCGCTAAAAACAACGGACTCACTACGGAAAGCGGTACGCAATGGATCTTCTATAAGGATAAATATTTGTATCGTTTGGTTTACAATCAAGGAAATGCCGGTGTTACTTCTTCATACGTACTGAATACGGAAGGCAAGGTTAAGGAGCGTGATAATACTTACGAGATCAAGCGGTTTACTTCTTATGGTATCTATGGCGACTATATCATTACATCTTCTACCGGTGATCTGGGTGAGGAATATGCGGACGAGAATGGTTATCTGCCTAAAGGTTTCTTGCTCTCTTATCTGGATGTGGCCAAAGAGACGTTTACGACAAACACGAATACGATCTTGTCGGAGAATTATTTGGGAAATGGCGAGTTTGTTACGTTAGCGGGTATTCTCCAAGCGAACGGCCGGATCTATTCCGCGGCTATCCCGATGGGATTGAGTAAGTACGGCGTGAAAGCGGAGGGAGGTAAATATGTTAAATACCCGGAGCTGGTAAAGACTGAATCCGGAGGAAGCGGTAGTGGCGCTTACGAAAAAGGGGAATTGCAATGGACGCAATATCCGAACGAGGCTTGGGTCGCTATTTATGCGAACGAGAAATTCGAGAACCCGAAACTGATAAAGACGGATAAGATCAGTTATGCTTGCGGACGTAACCGTTCTCAATACTACCAGACCATTTGGACGGCAGACAACGGCGATGTGTATGTGTTCTCGCCCAGCTATGCCAAGACGATGACCGCGGAGGTACAGAAAACGACTTTGCCGGCCGGTGTAGTTCGTATTAAGGCTAACGCGGAGGGGTTTGATCCTGATTATTATTGTAATTTGGAGGCACAGACGGGTGGTAAGGCATTCTTGCGTTGTTGGCATATCACGGAAGATTATTTCTTGTTGTTGATGTATGATCGTCCGTTGACTGAATCCGGATTCGCCGCGAAAGAGTTGGCTATTTATAAAGGAGAGGATAAGAGTCTTACTTACGTGAAGGGGCTGCCTTCCACGGATGTTATTTCCGGATTTGGCAATACTCCGTTCTCGGAGGATGGTATCGCTTATATGGCGGTTACGACTACCGATGGAAGTCAACCTGCCGTGTATCGTATCGATCCGAAGACAGCTACCGCAACAAAAGGTCTTACCGTTGAGGCAGAGCAAATCAGTGGTGTAGGTAAATTGACTGCCGCTCAAGAGTAATAAGCAAGTATGAGTCGGACTCACATTCTTTTAATATTCCTCCTGCTCCCGCTAACCCTGCGGAGCCAGGAGGATATTTGTATAGGAAAGGAACTGGTTTTGTACTCTACCGTATTGCAAGAAGACCGGAGTTATTGGATACACCTGCCGGAGCATTATAATATGGATACGAAACAACGCTATCCGGTTGTTTACCTGCTAGATGGAGATTCTTTCTTTCATTCGCTGGTAGGCATAAGGAAAACGTTGGCATCCGGTAGAGGTAAATATCTACCTCCCTGTATTATTGTCGGGGTATTAAATACGGATCGGACACGTGATTTTACGCCTACCGCTTCAGCCGCCGGACGGGATGGTAAAATCTCCATAGATGCGATTCCGCAAGGAGGGGGAAGTGAGGCTTTCAGTAAGTTTCTTACGGAAGAACTTCGCCCTGCTATCGATAGTGCCTATCGCACGAACGGCTGGAATATGCTTATCGGTCATTCGTATGCGGGGCTTTTCACCTTGAATACGTTTCTTCGTCATACGGAATTATTTGATACCTATCTAGCGGTCGACCCTAGTTTGTGGTGGGATCAGGGGCGGTTGGTCCGGGAGGCGGAGGCTTTGGTTGCAGGCCGGGATTTTAAAGGGAAAAGCCTGTATATCGGTGTCGCGTCTAAAAAAAGGACGGACCGGGTGGACATTCATCTTGACAAAGTGAGTTATCTTCTTTCGGAGCTTTTACCGCAAGCGGAGAACCTGCGTTTCTTTAGTAAATCATTTCCCGACGAGAACCATGGAACGGTAGCGGTTCCGGGTATATATGACGGGATTAAACAATTATTCGGAAAATGAGAAAATTCTTTGCGAAAGTACATTTATGGCTATCGATACCTTTTGGCATTATTATTGCGATTGTCTGCCTGACCGGGGCGATTCTCGTCTTTGAGACAGAGATATTAGAATTAGGCTACCCTTCCCGTTATTTTGTAAAGAAAGTAAAAGGGGAACCTCTCTCGCCTGCCACCTTGATAGAATCGGCGCGCCAACAATTACCCGATTCGGTTCGAATAAACGGTATTCGGGTATCGTCTGACCCGAGACGAACCTATCAACTTGTATTACCGGGGAAAAAAGCCGCCGGTTTTATTGATCCCTATACCGGGGAGGTGACCGGGATGGATGACGGACAAGGTTTTTTCCTGAAAATGATGCGTCTTCATCGTTGGTTACTTGATGAGTATAAACGGGATGGAAGTTTTTCTTGGGGAAAATCAATAGTTGGCTATGCGACTTTGGTCTTGGCGATTATTATTATAAGTGGAATCGTAATTTGGTATCCCCGTAATAAAAAAGTATTGAGAAACCGGTTGAAAGTAAAGACCAAGGCTGGTTGGTTCCGTTTCTTCTATGATTTACATGTCTCCGGGGGATTCTATGCGGCATTGCTCCTGCTTATCTTAGCGTTAACCGGATTAACATGGTCGTTTGGTTGGTATCGAAATGCCTTTTATAGTGTCTTCGGTATTAGTGCAAACCCGCCTCAAGCGCATCATGCTCCAGCTTCTTCCGGCGCGAAGAAACCCGCGAAGAAAAAGACGGATTACACACAATGGGCTGAGGTGTTATCGGCATTGAAAAGCCATTATCCGGACTTTAACTCAATCACGATCCAAGATGGCTCCGCTACGGTTTCTACGGCCCGTTATGGAAATACAAGAGGAAGCGACCGTTACTCCTTTGATCCTGCTACGGGTGAGATTACGGAAGTCCAATTATATAAAGATCTCCCAAAATCGGGGAAGATAAGAGGATGGATTTATTCCGTACACGTCGGCTCGTGGGGGGGAATGACTACCCGTATATTGACTTGCTTAGTTTCCTTGTTGGGGACGATCTTCGCGATAACCGGCTATTATTTTTGGATAAAGAAACAATTCAGGAAACTGAGATGAAAAGAAAGAGGTATGTTTGACCCACATACCTCTTCATAAATCTAAACCAATCAAGTTGAATACGCAAACGTTGTAATATTAAGGTTAAACAGTTATGTATGTAAAAGTGTGCGTCTATTCAATTCCTTCTTTCCTTATAGATGCCAACCACTGGTCGATCCGCCCTTCTGTTTGATCGTCTTCATTCATTTCATCCAAAGGAAGTCCGACGAACATACCGTTTATGCAGGCGGTGGAACTGTCAAATGAATATCCCGAGGCATCTACAGCGCCAATGAATTTGCAACCTGTATTTCGCAGGTCGGAATAGATCGTACCGATGGCGTCACAGAAAGTGTCGCTAAAAGAGGCTGAGTCTCCGCAACCGAATAATGCGACGGTTTTCTCACTTAAGTCCAGCTTTTTCAGCTTCCCTAGATAACTATCCCAATCATCTTGCAAATCTCCGGCGCCCCAAGTAGAACAGCCCAATAACAAGATTTCATAAGGCGCTACATCAGCGGGAGAAGCGTTAGATACGTCATGAATATCTTTGTCTTCCACACCCAGCTTCTCTGCGATACGTTTCGCGATCCCTTCCGTCGTTCCTGTAGACGAGCCGTAGAATATTCCTATAGTCTTCATTCCTATTTGTTTTTATAGTTTAATAACGAAGACAAATATCCGATATCTTATTAGTCTCAGCAATACCTACAAATATGTATTTTGACGGTCGGGAATACCCATGAATGACCAGTGATGGTTGGGGGAAGAAAGCATTTTGTGAATTTGTCGATAATTTGAATTGTTTTTTATAAATTTGCCAACGTATTGGTTCGCCTACTTTATTCAGGGTACGGCGATTAAAAGGGAATCAGGTGAGAAACCTGGACAGTCCCGCTGCTGTAAGCTCCAAAAAAGCTTTAGACATCAACTCATTGCCACTGTTTCCGGAAGGAACGGGAAGGAAGTTCTAAAGTGGAGTAAGTCAGAAGACCTGCCAATGCCGGATAACCGCCGTGATTTTACGCTACCGGGGTTTAGCGTATGATTCAAATATGGAATACAGAGGACATTGCTCTAAAGAGGTAATTTTGATAGGGTAAGTTATGCCATAGTTCGTGGGGAACTATGGGTAATTTATTTTGTGTTAACCTGTTAAAGCCATGTCTTTTTATATCATTCAGTGTATTTGTTTTTTGGAGTTTTACATTAATATTATGCTTATGAGAAAGTTTTTATCTTTTTTCTTTGTAATGGCTTTTTACGTAGTTGGAGCCTATGCGCAAGTATTGGTCCAAGGTCAACCGCATCCTTCCGCAAGGAATATCTCAACAAAGCAGGAGTCTCAGTTAAGAGCTGATGCCAGTTTTACTTTCGATGACATCCAATATTGGGTTGGTAACGGTAGCAATAAAGCCGCTTTAGTGATTGAATGGCATGATGGGAATCGCCCGGATGCCATAGTTTGGGGATATCGCTGGGATGGCGAGGCAACCGGACATGATATGATCGTGGCGATTGCTCAAGCAGATCCTCGATTGGTATTGCTCACCCAATACACTGGCTGGATGGGATATACGATCGATGGAATCGGGTATGGTGAAAGTAGACTTAATATTTCTTATGATCTAGAGGGAGCGAAGTCTGAGCCTAAAAATGCGTTTAAATTTGAACCTCCTATCACAAATCCGCTGTTGGGGCAAACTTCTCATCCAGAGCATCCGGCAGAGGATGTTGCGGCCGCCATTCGGCAAGGGGTTCAAACAGGAGTTATTTATCACCCGATAAATGCGGAAAGATATGGATATCCATCTTATGACTATGACCATTGGAGTTGTAGCAATGGCATTCATTGGCAAGCCGGTTGGTATTATGGCTATTGGAGTTATTTTGTGAGAAGTAGCCAAACCTCTAATTTTAGCTATTCTGGTTTAGGTGCTACAAGCCGTGTATTGACGGATGGTTGTTGGGATGCGTGGAGTTGGAATGGAAATATGAATACATCAGAAGGAACTCAGCCCGGAGATGTCTTTGTCGCAGCGACAATACCCTCTGGAGGTGGAGGGGATGAACCCGAGATCCCAGTGATACACGTAACATCCATTTCTCTCAATAAGTCTTCTTTGCGTTTACAAGCAGGAGCAAACGCAACCCTTGTAGCTAGCATCTCTCCTGTAAACGCTGATAATAAGCAGGTTACTTGGAGTAGTTCCGATACAGGCATAGCAACGGTAGAAGATGGGGTCGTAACTGGTGCCAAGCCCGGTGTGGTGAAAATAACAGCCCAATCGGTAGATGGCGGATATACCGCTGTTTGCGAGGTAACGATAACGGAAGTTGTTATTCCGGAAATAGATTTCAATGGTCCTGATGCTGTTTTAACTTTCCCGAAAGTAGAGGAAGCCACCTCTTATGAAGTTCGTGTTTATAGAAATGAGGATAGTGGTCATAAAAGAATCGCTACTTATGTAATCGATGCCGAAGGTAATATAATCACAGAATTAAGAGCGGTGAGCTTACAAGGCTCTTCTGGGGAAATTTTGGTTCCATTGAAAAATTTAGACATAGACGGTGTTTATACGATAGAGATACAGGTGCTGAATGGATTGGATATAATAGATACCTATACAGTAGAAACAATATCGAATCCAGTAAGTAATGAATATTTATCCGTAAGTGGTAGTCGGGTAATTTATCAAAATGGGACATTGTCTTTGGAGCATTTGGATGGATATCATTTTTATTTAATGACAATGGAAGGAAAAATATTGAGAACCTTTATAGCTCGAGTTCCCCACGAACTTTATCCTATATCGCTTCCCTCCGGGAATTATCTGTTGACAGGAGAAAAGGATGGAGACCGAAAGGTCTTTAAATTCCGTATTAATTAATAATTAAATTCATTTGCATGAAAAGAACACTTTACTTAAGTATGGTTTGCTTACTATCGGCCTTTTCGGCTGTGGGGCAAATCGGTTTGCGGGGGCTGAATCCGATAGAGAAGCAGAAACTGCAATTGCCTGAACTTCCGGCTTCGCAAAGCCGAGTCACGCTACTACGTTCAAGTGAAAACGTAGATTATACACAGGGAGTTTTTATTTTGAACGAGGACTGGTTTGGTCATAACAACAGTACTATTAATTTTATGACTTCTTCTGGTGATTTTGCTTATAGGATTTTCCAGACAGCAAACCCTGGTAAAGAATTAGGTTGTACATCTCAGTTTGGTACTATTTTTGGAGATAATATGTTTATTACTTCTAAACAGCCAAAGGATGGTGGAGCCAGTATTGAAGGAGGTCGCCTGAATGTGGTGGATGCCAAGACAATGAAAGTGAAAGCTCAATTTACGGATATAGGCGGAGGCGATGGGCGTGCTTTTTTAGGCGTGAATGACTCTGTTGGCTATATTGGCGCTTCAAACGGTATTTTTTTGTTTGATATAAAGAACTTGACGGTTGGAGATCAATTGAAAGGTGCCTCAAATTCCGGGGGACTTTATAATGGTCAAGTAGGAATGATGGTCCGAACAAAAACATATGTGTTTGCAGTTCAGCAAAGCAAAGGCGTTTTAGTGATAGATCCTCTAAAACATGAGATTATCAAATTGATAGAAGGAAGTTTCAGCACTTTGACACAAAGTAAGGATGGCAGTGTTTGGGTAGGTGCTGGATCACGCCTGTTATGTATTGATCCGGAGACTTTGGAAGAAACTTATCTATCATTACCCGATGGCTTGACTATTCCGGATTCATGGTATGCTTGGACTGCGGGTGTTCTTTGTGCAAGTACGCAAGAAAATGCTATTTATTGGACAAAGGGAGGTGGTTTTAGCAGTGGTAATGAGATTTATCGTTATGAGATCGGTAATCCTTCTTCTATGGATAAACCATTTTATACCATTCCGGAGAAGGGACGCGTATTGTATGTGGGTGCCGGTTTACGTGTAAGTCCAGATGACAAATTGTATATTTCCGCTTTTGAGAATTTTGGCTCTATAAACTATTGGCAATATGTTGTAGATGCTAAAACTGGCCGTCAATTAGGGTGTTATCCGCTAGAACCCAGCTATTGGTTCCCTGCCATGCATATCTTCCCTGATAATGAGGCTCCGGTTGTTAAAGATTTTACTTCGATAGAGGCTGGTATTAATGATGCGCCTATAACTGTATCTTTAAAAGATATGGCTACGGATAAAGACAATATAGCTGAAGCTATCTATAAATCCGTTAAATCAGTATCGAATGAGAGTCTGTTATCTGCATCTATCTTAGGTGATAATCTGACTCTAACATTGAAGCCGGATCAAACAGGAGAAGCTACCGTCTCCGTTAATTTCGATTCGAATGGAAAAATTGTCACAAAGGATTTGAAAGTGACGGTGAAAGGAAAAGCAGTTTATTTAGATAAGCATGAGTTATCTCTGAATGTGGGTGAAAAATCCACATTAAAGGTGACTGTTCCCGAAGGTGTTTCTGCCGTATGGACTTCTTCGAACAGCAATGTGGCGAGTGTGGTGAATGGAGAAATAACCGCTGTTGCTCAAGGTTCTGCCAAAATTATCGTGTCAGCAGGTAATGAGAAGGACACTTGTCTTGTAAATGTTTCTCTTTCAGTCCAAAGTTTGACTTTAGATGTCGAGAGTGATACGACCCGTGTACAGCGTGATGGTACACTCCAGTTAAAAGTTAAATTACATCCTGAAGGAGCGGTTCTACCTGAATTGCTTTGGAACTCCTCGAACACAAAGGTCGCTCATGTGAATAATAAGGGATTGGTTACGGCTTTTGCGGATGGACTAGCTGTTATTAAGGTTATGAGCGCAGATTCATCCAAAATGGATAGCTGTGTTATCAAGGTTCTAGCCAATATTCAATCCGTGAGTTTACCGGAATCAATATCCCTAAATACGAATTCGAATGGAAAGCAACATACTTATACATTGAAACCTACGTTTATACCTGCTAAGCCTACAAATACGGTTGTTAGTTGGAAATCTTCGAATGAGGATATTGTCACGGTTTCAGAGAAAGGCTTAATTACGGCTATTAAAGCAGGTGAAGCTACCATTACGGTGACTACGGAAGATGGATCGAAAACTGCGGAATGTAAAGTGAATTGTGTACAATGGCCGGATGCGGTTAAATTGGATTTGACATTTGTTTCTATGAAACCGGGTAACACGCAGCAATTGACGATAACGACAACACCAGATTCGATAGGTGCCGTACCAATGAAGTATGTTTCTGATACGCCGGATGTTGTTACGGTTGATAAGAATGGTGTATTGACCGCGAAAAAATATGGTGAGGCAATCATTACGGTGTCTCCGTTAAGTGGTGCGGATGTAAAAGCGACTTGTAAAGTTGCGGTTGAGATTCCTGTAACGAGCATCCAATTGGATAAAGATACGATTTGCCAGAAACCGAACACTTTCGCTCAATTGACCGCAACTATTAATCCGGGGGATGCTACATTCCAAGAACTGACATGGAAGTCTACCAGTATGAGCCCCGTGCGCGTGTCTAGCGATGGCAAGGTTTCTTTCGTTCGTCCGGGTAAATCAAATGTCGTCGTTACTTCAAAATACGGAGGAATAACCGATACTTGCGTAATAATCGTTGATTCAATCCATGTGGAATCTTTTGAATTAAAACAGCATGAGATGACAATCGATATCTCGAAGTCTGGTCGCTTAGAATGGATTTATGCGCCTGATGACGCATCTCAGACAATGCCCGATATAACGGCCGCTGATGAAGATATATTATATATTTATTATGATGGACGTATTCGTGGAGAAAAGGCGGGCTCTACTTGGGTCTATGCGAATATGGAAAATGGCAAGTTTGTCGATTCTTGTTTAGTCCATGTCGTATGTGATATAGATACTGTAACGTTGAATAAGAATCAAGCTACGATAGAACTAGGTCGTACGATAACGTTAACTCCGACAGTTAAAGTAAAACCAACCGTAGAGAATCCGGAAGAAGTGGATCAAACAGTTTATTGGGAAAGTGATAATAAGGAGATCGCTACCGTTGTGGACGGTGTAGTGACCGCTATTTCAGGAGGTTCTACTCGCATTTGGGTATATACGAATTACGGAGATATTCCTGCCTATTGTGATGTAACGGTAGTTCCGGTTACGGAGGCTCCTTCCTCTTCAGTTACAGGGGTTTCTTTAAATGCTTCTTCTTTGTCTTTAGATAAGGGCGAGACGGCTGTTTTAGCTGCGATTGTCACTCCTTCAAATGCGGAAAATAAATCCGTGTCATGGAGTAGCTCGGATATTACTGTTGCTTCCGTAGCCGACGATGGTACGGTTACCGCCGGAATTGCCGGTGTCGCTACGATAACCGTAACAACGGATGACGGTGGTTATACGGCCACTTGCGAGGTTACGGTAACCGACCCGGACTTGGATAAACCAGTGGTTGAGGCCGCTGATTCCACGGCTACGCTGACCTTCCCGAAAGTGCCAGAGGCTACCTTCTATGAGGTCTCCGTATACAAATATGTGAATGAGGTTCCCGTATTGTTCGGTGTTTACACGATGGATGCGGACGGGAATATCCTCACCGGCTTGCGAAGCGATCTGCGTTTAGGTACTCCGGGTAAGATCGCTATATCCTTGCGGGATTTGGATGAAGATTCTGATTATATCGTGAAAATTACGGCTGTTAAAGAGAAAGACGGAAAGAAAGAGGTGGTAGGCACATTCTATAGTGAACCGTTCTCTACCTCTTCCGGGACGGTCAGCAATGAGACGATAGGTGCGGGTGAGGCCCGTATCTATTATTACGCCGGCTATCTGCATTTGAATAATCTGGAAAGCTATCGTTGCTATATCGTAGGATTCAACGGTACGGTATTGGATGCTTTTGAGGTGACCGATTTGAATGAGAGCCGTTTGATGAGTTTTTCCAAAGGATCTTATATCATCACTGCCATCAATGGCAATGACCGGATAACGAGGAAGTTCGTAATCAAGTAATATCGAAACAAGGTGAAGGAGAGTCAAAAGGCTCTCCTTCCTATCGTTATAACAATGTGATATGAATGACATTTTAAATTAATTAGCTTATGAGAAAATTTTGTTCTTTATTTCTATCTTAGTACTCCGTTATTGAGCAATTTTAAGCATGAGAAGATTTATAGCTCCCGCATTGCCGGGTGAAACCTCTGAGGAGGAGGATGTTTACGAGCTAACGCATATCGATCACTTGTTCATAAGAGACCGGATCGAGATTCCGGGATTCGGTAATTACGAGACGTTAAAATGCGACTTTCATACCCATACGGTATTCTCTGATGGCTTGGTATGGCCCGACGCAAGGATATATGAGGCTTGGCAGGAGGGATTGGATGCGATAGCGATCACTGACCATATCGAGCACCGGATCAACAAGGATGTTTTGAAAGGAGATTTAAACAAATCTTATAAAATCGCTAAAAAAGCCGCAGATGACATGGACTTTATCGTGATTCCCGGAGCGGAAATAACACGTTTCAAACCCTTGGGGCACCTGAACGCCTTGTTCGTACAAGATGTCAATCTTATGGAGAAAGAAAATCCTGTGGAATCTATTGCCGAGGCGAAAAGGCAAGGGGCATTTATTGTGTGGAATCATCCCGGCTGGCCGGATCATAGGGCCACTTTATATCCTATACATGAACAGCTGATTCAAGAGGACATGATCGACGGTATAGAAGTCATGTCTTACAAGGACTTTTACCCGATTGCATTAGAATGGTGTTCCTGTTTTAAGAAAGCGTTTATGGCAAGTAGCGACGCTCATTGTGTTCTTTCCGGGATATACAGGAAAGGGCTACGTCCCCTGACACTGGTATTCTCGGAAGAAAGAAGTGAGAAAGGGATAAGGGAGGCATTGTTCGTCGGTCGTACGGCTGCGTTATTCGATGGGAAAATCGCGGGAGAAGAAAAATGCTTGACCCCATTGGTCAAGGCCTGTATTCGGGTTAAGCGAATGAGGAATACGTGTTTGGAGGTAACCAATATATCTGATATTCCTTTCGTCATATATTGCGAAAACAATTTATACCTGCTTCCGGAAAGAAAAACGATTATAATGATGAATCCTAAGGAAAATAGTTGGATAATGAAAAACTGTTTTATCGGCAGGAATAAGAACCTATCGATTTATTTCGATGATTTCTTGGTATGAGTCAATTTTCATCCAGCTCCCCTGTTTTCATCCGAGCTGATCATGTGGGTATCTATATTAAATCGGATTACTATTGATAGTAACCGCGTTTTTTATGGATAGTAGTCCGTATTTCCCTCGTCCTTATTTTTAAAATTTATACAATATGCAGTATAGTCAAAAAAGCATTTAATAATATTGTGTATATTTTGAATTGTTTTTCATAAATTTGCTGCCGTATTGGTTCGCCTACCCTATTCAGGTACGGCGATTAAAAGGGAATCAGGTGAGAAACCTGGACAGTCCCGCTGCTGTAAGCTCCAAAAAAGCTTTAGACATCAACTCATTGCCACTGTTTCCGGAAGGAACGGGAAGGAAGTTCTAAAGTGGAGTAAGTCAGAAGACCTGCCAATGCCGGATAACCGCCGCGATTTTACGCTACCGGGGTTTAGCGTAGGATTCAAAAAAGGGAAATATACGAAGTGAATATTGTTTTAGATGAAGGATTGATCGGGTAAATCGTGACTTAGTACCTCCCGGACTATGGAAATATTCATGATTATTTGATCTTTCTTTTATATTCCCTCTTGATCGTTTTTTGGAGTTTTACATTTAATATAAAAGCTTATGAGAAAAATTCTATCTCTTTTCTTTGTAATGGCTTTGTGTGTAGTAGGTCTTTCGGCGCAAGGATTGGTTCAAGGGCAACCACATCCCTCGGCTCCGAATGTGCCGGTGAAACCAAAGTCCCAGTTAAGGGCTGACGCCAGCTTTTCTTTTGACGACATCCAGTTCTGGGTAGGAAGCGGCAGCAAGAGAGCCGCTTTAGTGATCGAATGGCATGATGGGAATCAACCGGATGCCATGGTTTGGGGATATCGCTGGGATGGCGAGGCTACCGGACACGATATGATCGTGGCGATAGCGAAGGCCGATCCGAAACTTCTTTTATTAACCCAATATACGGGTTGGATGGGTTATACGATTGATGGTATTGGATATGGGGATAATCTGGACGTTCGATATGACTTGGATGGGGCCAAGAATGAACCGAAGAATGCTTTCAAATTTGAACCTCCTATTACGAATCCTTTGTTGGGGCAGACTGGTTTTCCTGAAAATCCGGCGGGGGACGTAGCGGCGGCTATTCGACAAGGCGTACAAACCGGGGTTATCTATCACCCGATAAATGCGGAAAGATATGGATATCCATCTTATGACTATGACCATTGGAGTTGTAGCAATGGCATTCATTGGCAAGCCGGTTGGTATTATGGTTATTGGAGTTATTTTGTGAGAAGTAGTCAAACCTCGAATTTTAGTTATTCAGGTTTAGGTGCTACAAGCCGTGTATTGACGGATGGTTGTTGGGATGCGTGGAGTTGGAATGGAAATATGAATACATCAGAAGGAACTCAGCCCGGAGATGTCTTTGTCGCAGCGACAATACCCTCTGGAGGTGGAGGGGATGAACCCGAGATCCCGGTGATACACGTAACATCCATTTCTCTCAATAAGTCTTCTTTGCGTTTACAAGCAGGAGCAAATGCAACCCTTGTAGCTAGTATCTCTCCTGTAAACGCTGATAATAAGCAGGTTATTTGGAGTAGTTCCGATACAGGTATAGCAACGGTAGAAGATGGGGTCGTAACAGGTGCCAAGTTCGGTGTGGTGAAAATAACAGCCCAATCGGTAGATGGCGGATATACCACTGTTTGCGAAGTGACGGTAACGGAGACGGTTACTCCTGAGATCGATTTTGAAGGGACCGGGGCGGTTATCTCATTCCCTAAAGTGGAGGAAGCCACCTCCTATGAGGTCCGTGTCTACAGATATGAGAATGGAAATTATAAAAAGATAGGCACTTACGTAGCGGATGCGGAAGGCAATATCATTACTGAACTACTGACGAAAGGCTTACGGGCTACTTCCGGCAAGGTATCGGTCCCTCTGAAGAACCTAGGGAAGGATGACGCTTATCGGATAGAGATCCAAGTCATGAATGGCTTGGACGTGATCGATACCTATATGGTAGAAAAATCTTCTGATCCGGTGAGCAATGAGACTATGGTTCCCGTTATCCCAAAGGTTTCCTATCAGAATGGAGCGTTGCGCTTTGAGCATTTAGCCGGATATCAAATCTATTTAATGCAGATAAACGGGAAAATGCTGGAACGTTTTGTGATTCAAGTCCGGGAGGAACTTCATCCAATATCTCTTCCATCCGGGAATTATCTATTGATAGGCGAAAAGGATGGCGATAAAAAGACATTTAAAATTCATATTACTCAATAATTAAATTCATTAACATGAGACGAACACTTTACTTAAGTATGGTCTGTTTGCTATCGGCTCTGTCGGTAGCCGGCCAAACCGGTTTGCGGGATCTGAATCCGATAGAGAAACAGAAACTGCAATTACCGGAATTGCCCAGTTCGCAGGCACGAGCCTCGATGCTTCGATCCAATGGAAGCGTGGATTACACGAAAGGTACCTTTATCGTAAACGAGGATTGGTACGGGCACCAAAACAGTTCGGTGAACTTTCTGTCGGATGATGGGACTTGGACGTATAACGCGTTCCAAAAAGAGAATCTGGGACATGAATTGGGATGTACGAGCCAGTTCGGTACGATTTATGGGGATTTGTTGTATATCGTGTCCAAGCAATCAAAAGATGGTGCGGCATCTGTAGAGGGAAGTCGCTTAGCGGTAATTGACGCGAAAACGATGCAAGTGAAGAAGGAATTTCAGACGATCAACAGCGCAGGAGCTGATGGACGTTCTTTTTTAGGAGTGGATCTGACGAAAGGTTATATCGGAACGAGTAATGGTATTTATATTTTTCATACAGGATACGATGAAAAAACCGGAAAATATGATGAAAACCAGATGTCTATAGATGCCAGCGCGATCGAAGGAACAACGGGAATTTCTTCCAGCGATTTGTATCATTCACAGATTGGAACCATGATTCGTGTTGGAAAATATGTATTTGCGGTACATCAAACGAAAGGATTGTTGGTGATTGATCCAGAAAAAGATATAGTAGTGAAAACGATATTGAAACCAGGGGATGATAGTAATCACGGCTTGGGCTCTATCGTGCTTTCTAAAGATGGTAATTTATGGGCCAGCGTGACATTCGAGTTAACAGGTACCGGAGCGACAATGCCTTATATGTGGAAAGTGAATCCATATACATTGACTACCCAAAAAATAGATATACCTACATCGGATGGTATTGAGGAGATTCCCAACTCTTGGTATGCATGGACCGCCGATGGTTTCTGTGCCAGTACGAAAGAGAATAAGATCTATTGGAAAGGGCAAGGTTCCGGTAGTTGGTTCACGGGATATAAGATTTTCTGTTATGACATAGATAAGGATTCTTTTTATCAAGTATTTGATTTTTCAAAGCTAGATAAAGGAGATTGGCGTCTTTATGGTACGGGATTCCGTATTGATCCGGTAGATGATAATATGTATTGTTTCCTTTATCATGAATTTTTAAATCCGGAACATGAATTAGCGGTAATTAAAACAGATGGAAGAGGGGATACGAACGGAACAATGGTAGGTCGCTATCCTTATGAGAAAGTGAATTATTGGTTCCCGGCTTTACCGGTGTTCCCGGATAACATGGCTCCGACAATCACAGACGGTTTACCTAGCGAAATTACGTTTTCCGCTGAAAATACGAAGTATAGTAAATCAATGGATGAGATTATAGAAGATGGTGATAATATGATTTCAGCGGTTGTTACTACGATTGTGAATCCGAATCCGGAACTAATTAGTGCGGAGGTGATAAATAACACGTTGACTATTGCTCCGATCGTGGAGAGTATCCAAGAAGCGAAAGAAATTCAACTTAATTTGAGTTTTAACTCAAATGGTAAGATCGTAAATAAACAAGTTGTCGTAAAGTTGACAACTTCAACAGTAGCTCCTTTTGAGTTTAATGAAAAAGAGGTGACACTGGAAGGAAAAGAAAAAACTTTAACATTGGCTGTTACAGGATTAGCGGAAGAGACAATAGAATGGAGTAGTTCTCATCCTGAAATTGTGAGGGTTTCGGAAGATGGTACTGTCATTGGTGTCACTTATGGTACTGCGATAATTACAGCGAAGAGTAAGATACGCCCGACACTTTCTGCGAAATGTTCTGTTACTGTCAAGCGTCCAGCAATGACATTAAAGGAATCTTCTGTAGAATTATATGTTGGAGAAACAAAAGAAAGAGTGCTGACTCCTGTAGATAATAGAATAGAATTAGGAGAAAAGATAGAGTGGACTTCATCCGATGAAAATATCGTAACGGTGGAAGGAACGGCATATTATGCGAATGTTACTGCTCATTCTGCTGGTGTCGCTGAAATTATTGCGACAATTAAATCGGAAATAACCGGAGAAACTTTGTCTGTAACTAAACGTAAGGTAACGGTAGAAACATTTATACCTGTCGAAAAAATAGAATTGCGATTCGCATCTTCAGGAGAGTTGCTGCCAGAAGATGTCATAACGATGAATCTGAATGACAAGCTACAGCTTTCCGCTATTGTTAGGCCGGACAATGCCAGTTCGAAGGGTTTGAAATGGTCTTCTAGTGATGAAACTGTTTTTTCTGTTAGTAATGCAGGAGTGATACAAGCAAAGGGTAGTGGTGAAGTGACTATTACTGTTTCAGCTGCGGGCAGTGATGCTTTAGCTTCGTGTCAACTTTCTTGTTCGTTTGAGTATGAAGGTGCGGCCTTTAAAAATAAGACTGTAAAATATAATTATAATGATGGTGCCGGAGAGTGGTTTTTGGAAATTCCTGTTGTTTTTAAACCAGCTAAGCCTGATTATATTGATATTATAGATGCTAGAGTTGAAGGAGATTTAGCGGATCGTTGGGGATTTAATAGTTTTGACGGTGAGAATTTAGTTTTGGACTGTTATGATGATACTCAAGGGACAGGAACACTTATAGCGACAGTCCAGAACTCGCAGACAGGGGAAACGAGTGAAATTTCTTGTCTTCTGTGTAATGCAAATGATTTAACTAAGTTCGAATTGGAAAAAAGTTCATTGTTTATGAAAACCGATGAAACTTTTCAGTTAAAACCTCAAATAGAGTGGGGAGACGTAGAACCTGTAAAAGTCTTATATGTTTCATCGGATGAAACGATAGCTTCTGTTGATGATGGAGGATTGGTTACGGCCCATAAAGAAGGGAAAGCGAATATTGAAGTATATCTTGAAAATGGTTTGGCTTCTACAGAATGTCAGATAACTGTTGCAAAAGTTGCTGCTGCCAGATTAACAATTCTTGTACCAGATAGAATTGTGAAAGTGGGACAAAATGAAAGGTTTCAGTTCACCGCAAAGGTTTATCCTGATGATGTTAGTTTCTCTTCGGTTAAATGGAGTGGTTCTGCTTATATTGATGAAAATGGTTTATTTCAAAGTCGCAATATGTCTAAGCATACAATCATAGCAACATCGGAAGATGGTCAAGTGTCTGACACGTGTATGGTTTATGTACAAGGAGAAATACCTCTAGAATCCTTTAGTGTAGAACCTAAAGATATATTATGGGATATAAATGATGGACAGGTTTATGATTTGCGTTCTAAATTTAAATTTAATTATTATCCAATGAATGCGTCTTGCGCTTCTAGTACAATGCTTCCTGAAATGGTTATCGAAGATGAGGATATTATTACTTATGTAAAACCGGATCCCTCAGGATTGAACGGAGGTTATAAACCATCAAAGGTTGGAACAACAGGAGTTGTGTTTGAGGCGATAGATGGCGGTTTTAAAGATTCTGTTCAAATCCATGTGACTGATAAGAGCTTGGGGGTTTGGGGTGTGACTTTAGAGTCTTCTCAAAGAGTAGCGGCTATTGGTGAGCATTTCACTTTATCTTATGAAGTACAAACTGATCCAACAAAGCCGGATGTGGAAAAAAGTGTGACATGGACTAGCAGTGATGAAAATGTTGCGACAGTTAATTCTAAAACAGGAGAGATCCAAGCATTAGCTGACGGTGAAACGGCAATTCGAGTGAAGACTGATACTGGTGGGTTTGTTGCGACGTGTACATTGTCTGTGGGAAAGGGTATTATAAAAGTGACAGGTGTTTCTTTAAATCAAGATCGGCTGGAGTTGCTAATAGGGCGTTCTGCTCAATTAATAGCGACAGTTCTTCCGGAAAATGCTAAAACAAAAACTGTAAACTGGTCAAGTGATAATCGATTGGTTGCGGAAGTCGATGAAGATGGCAATGTTTCCGCATATGAGGAAGGAACTGCTACGATCACGGTAACAACCCTTGATGGAGGCTATACAGCTACTTGTAAAGTGATTGTTTCTGCGGAACTGGAAAAACCGGGGGCAAATGTTACGGGTGTTAGCCTAAATGCGTCTTCTTTGTCTTTGAATAAAGGTGAGGAGGCTGTATTAGCAGCGGTGGTATCTCCATCCAGTGCGATTAATAAATCAGTAACTTGGAGTTCTTCGGATGCCACGGTAGCCACAGTAACTAACGACGGTACGGTTAAGGCCGGTATCGCCGGTGTAGCTACAATTACGGTGACAACAGATGAAGGTGGTTATACCGCTACTTGTGAAGTAACGGTAATAGATCCGAATTTGGAAAACCCCGTGGTTGAAGTAAAAGATTCCACGGCTATATTAACATTCCCGAAAGTTCCGGAGGCTACTTTCTACGAGGTGTCTGTTTATAAGTACGTAAATGGGATACCTGTATTATTTGGTGTTTACACGGTTGATGCAGAGGGTAATATCCTTACTGGCTTGATGAGTGAGCTTCGTTCTGGGGAACAAGAAAAGATCAAGGTCTCTATTCCTGAATTAGATGGAAGTTCAGAATATATCGTAAAAGTTACAGCAATCAAGGAAGGTGATGGTAGGCAAGAGATATTAGGAACATTCTATAGTGAGCCATTCTCCACATCCGGTCCGGTGGGTAATGAGGCTATCAGTGTTGGTGAAGCGATGATTTATTACTATGAAGGTCAATTGCATTTGAATAATCTGGAAGGTTATTCTTGCTATATTGTAAATATGAATGGCGCTATATTGGATCTTTTTAAGATATCGGGAATTAACGAGTCTCATCCAATCCAATATTCAAGAGGTGCTTATATTATAGTAGTGGTAAAAGATAATGATCGGATGAGCAAGACGATCGTTGTTAAATAAATAATGTATTAACAAATTAAACATTGATGAGCATGAAAAAGCTTTATCTTTTTCTCGCATTAATCTTAATGGCGGGAAGTATCAGCGCACAGCGTATGGTACAAGGTGTGTTACGTTCGGATTTACCGGCGGAAAAACAGAAAGCGGCTTTGATGTCCGCAAGGAGTAACCGTACTTTTTCTTTTGACAGTATTGATTTCTGGGTAGGTGATGGTGAAAACCGTGCGGCTATAGTTTTGACTTGGCATGATACTGATAAAACCGTACCCGATAATATGGTATGGGGATATCGATGGTCTGCTGATGTAGATACCATTTCTGGATTGAGCCTATTTGAGTCTGTGATGAAAGCTGATCCCCGTTTGGTTGGATTGGTTCAATATACAGGTTCAATGGGTTATACGATTAATGGCATTGGATACTGTGAACCAAGAGCGACTTCAATGCAAATATCTTTTCAGTTAGACAGCGCTAAAGCTCATGTTAGTTATACTTATCCAGATAATGCGGCAACACTTGCAAGAACTGCTATAAACCAAGGAAAATCATCAGGTGTTATTTATCATCCATTTGGTTCAAATGGAACAAGTTATCCTGCTTATGATTATGACTATTGGGTGGCTACGGCTACGGCAACTAACCACTGGTTCGCTGGTTGGTATTCCGGTTATTGGAGTTATTTCGTTCGTGATTCCTATACTCAAGATTTCTCTTATTCCGGATACGGGGCATCAAGCCGAAAAGTCCAGAATGGTACTTGGGATGCTTGGAGCTGGAATAGTTTTATGGGAACGACATCGGGAACAGAACCGGGTGATAATTTAGTAGCGGCAACTCCTATCATTTGGCTTAATAAGAAAGCTATTTCTTTGAGTGGAAGTGGAACCTATCAATTAGTTGCGTCTGTACAATCTGCTTATGCTTCTTTAACGGGTGCGGTATGGTCTTCTAAGAATACTGCTGTTGCGACAGTTGATCAAACGGGTAAAGTTACGGCTGTAGCTCCGGGTACAACTGAAATCAAATTAATTACAGCTAATGGTAAATATAACACGTACTGTAAAGTAACCGTAACCGGTACAGCCACGAAATCAGCGGCCGCAACCGCAAACATCTCTTATTCCGACAATACCTTGCATGTAAAAGATCTAGCCGGTTATACCGGTTACATCACGAACACCGCAGGTTCTGTAGTATCTACTTATGTGATCACCTCTTCTGATGACGTGAAAACAGTAAACTTGAATAAAGGTGTTTATGGCTTTACAGCGGTAAAAGGTACAGAGAAAGTCTCTGTTAAGTTTGTCGTGAAGTAAATCATCTCTTGATTTCGCTAGAGCGCTCTCTCTTACTCATGAGAGTACTCTAGCGTTACTGATTCCGTGAAAGATGTATGATCTTACGGCGATAAGATTATACATCTTACAACGGTAAGATCATATATCTTTTTATCGGACTACAAGCTAGCTTCTTTTGGGTTGATTTGCGTTCCTTGCGACGATCCCGGAGTATATCGCCATAATACCATGCCATTGTTTTTTCATTGAAAGCTTCACGTGTAGCTGTACTGTGTTCCCTGTATTATAATGTATGTAGTTGCTGATTTTTTTATTTCTTTACAAGAAAATTTTCTTTTCATATGATCGAATATAAAAGCTACGATTATACAAGAACCATCCCTGTGGATGATTATATCTTACGTTATCGGGATGAGCGGCGTTTCATGGCCTATTGCCGGGAGTGCCGTAGGTATGGGAACAGTTGGAGTTGTCCGCCTTTTAATGATTCGGAGGACTATTTATCCAGTTTTCGGAATCTATTGATTGTTTGTACGCGGATTACTCCTGTCGTATTGGATGTGCCGGATGCGGTGGAAGCGGGGCAAGAGTTGATGCATAGGGAAAGGAGCCGATTGGATAAACGTCTTCTTGCGTTGGAGGAGGAATATAATGGGCGGGCGTTTTATGCCGGTAGTTGTATCCTTTGCCCTTGGGAAGAGTGTACACGTAGATCTGGTAAGGCTTGCCGCTACCCCTTGCGGATTCGTCGTTCCCTTGAGGCCTGTGGGTTCGATCTGGGACGTACTACCTCGGAGTTGTTCGGTATAGAGATGAAGTGGTCCGAGAATCGGAATTTGCCGGAATATTTACTTTTGGTTAGTGGATTCTTATCTGATAGGGAAACCCCGATTTGGTAAGTTAACTTACTTTGCCATTTAAGTTAACTTACTTCGTCGATGGAGTTAACTTACTTTGCCGATGAAGTTAACTTACTTTGTCGATGAAGTTAACTTCGTGAAATGGAGGAGTGGTACGGCTAGGCTTTATTTATTCGGTAACCTCCCAGCATTTCCATCCTTTATTGGCGCAGATATATACAATGTACGAGCGTACATTATATATAGGGAATTTCAGTTTGGTATCCTTGGCGTAAGCACGTACTTGCGCCACGTCCTCGGGGCGGGGAGCGTTTAGCGCCAGCATGTGTTCGGCCTCTTTCGCCTTGAAATACTTGAATTCCACCAATCGGTCATCCTTATAATAGTTCGTGCCGGGTATGCCGGTCATCTCGAAATCGGAACGGCCTACGGAGTTGTTCTGCTCGATGGCGAACGTATAATAGCTGCTTAGGTAGCGGGAGCAAAGCTCGAAGAAGGAGCAACGGATAAAGTTCTCGTTGATCTTGTCGAACACCTGCGCCGGGAACTGCCCGAGATACTGCTCGAAATAGTTTTGCACCAACGGCTCGAAACGGCGGTCTTCCGTGAAGCGTTCGTAGGTGGGTACATAACGGGGAGCGCCACCTTCTATATGGTTCATCTCGTTATAATAGTCCATGTAGATACTGCGCATCGTGAGGTTGGGCAGTACCATGCGATAATTGTTACGTAGCGTAGTCATACCCAGATAGAAGAGGCTGACAGGATAAAAGGTCTTATCGAAGAACTTCTTCTTATTGAACTTACTGGATAGGTCGGGAACGTTATACGGCAACTCGTCGTTGATGACCAAAGCGTCCAGCATCTCCTTGGCGTTCTCCAAGGATAGTGTCAAGCGGCGGATCCAACCGATATCCGTACGTAGGTTCTCATCCACCAGTTCCCTGGGGATCCCGCCTTTACGCACGGCGAATTTCTTGAAGAAATAGGTCAGGATCGTGGAGTTAAACAGAGGCTCGGCCTCCGGCAAGAAGCGGTAACCATCGTAATTATTCACGATCAATTGCCAAATCTCATTGAATCGATCCTGTCCTTCCGTATATTTATCGAGCACGTAACGCAGGTAAGCGCCCGCTTCCTCATACGTGAACCCCAGCATATTCAAGAACTCCGGTTCCAGTGTCAAGATCTCCGCTATATTATATCCGCTGGTCAGATCGTCCATCGTCACGGGAAGGACACCCGTGCAGAAGCAGGTACGGATACTGCCTTCGCCGATACCTTTCTTTATAACCTTGAAGAAGGTACGCAGGAAACTATCCTTCGTGGTTATTTGCTCATACAGCGGGTCCTTGTAGGCGGTCAATAATTGGTTGGTGAAATTATCGTACTCATCGATCAAGATATATACCTTTGGAAGGCCATGCTCGCGGGCGTACCCCAAAGCCTCCTCCAGCATTTGGGAGGCATTGCCTTTGGTGGTAAACTGGAAGTCTTGGAATAAGTCCCGATTGTGTGTCACCATGATCTCCACGGGAGAGCAATTCAAACGGTTAAAATTCTGCTCCAACCCCTCCATGTCATCGGCCATGGCCATAGCAGAGAAATCATAGCGCACGATCATATAACGATTATGCTCTTCCGTCGGATGCTCCCCGATCCAAGTGCCGCCGAACAATTCCTCGAAGCGATCGGCCTTGGTGCGATCGTAGTAACAGGCAAGAGTGGATACGAGTAGGCTTTTCCCGAAACGACGGGGACGCAGGAAGACCGGGGCATTATAATTCTCCAATCTGGGGATGAAGTTCGTTTTATCCACATAATAGAATTTACGCTCCCGTAAATCTATAAAATCCGCTACCGCATAAGGAATCGTTATTTGTGCCATGACATTTCTTTTTTCCTAATTACACAATATTACAAATATACGAAATTTCCTTATGCGATGCGATTTACTGGACTTATGTTTACCGGAAAGGGAAATGTTTCTGCCGATTGCGAATAACCCAAAGGTAAACTCCCGTGAAATAGAGGAACGGTATGGCTAGGCTTATGAGGATCCATAGGATTCTGGAGAAGTGCCCGAGGAAAGTGCCGAAGTGGACAAAGTACATGGAGCGGACAAGCTTCTCGGCGGCCGGTTTGTCTTTCCAGAGGTTTATGGCGACGACCTTGCCGGTAATAGGATGGATGTAGATATGGTTGCTTCCAGTTCTTTCGAAGTCCCCTTCCCGATACATCCGTACGGAGAAAACAGACGTGTTGTCTTTCGGGAAGAATATCATTGTCGGGGTTCCCTCTTTGAACTCTTCTTGGGCGGTCGTTAAAACGGAATCCAATGATACCCAATCACCTGTGTATTTATCAGTTTTTGGTGCCGGTGCGACTGCTTTTCCTGCGGATATGGATTCAAAGAAAGATTGATATTCTTTCTTGAACCCGAAGTAGGAGCCGGTAAAAGCGATGACCAGCAAAAAGAGGGATGTACATATACCTATGATGGAATGCGACTTGAAAAGCTTGGCTCTCAAGCCCATCTTTCGGCTCACGGAGAAGATACGACGCTTGGGTAATAATAGAAAGCCGGAGAGAGTTAGGAAAATCAACAGGAATCCCGATAAGGCGACGATGGTAGCTCCTTGCTTTTTCAATAGCAGGTTCACGTGAAAGTCGTATAACCATTGAAAAACCTTATGCCGGTATCTGTCCACTCCCGTAACTTCCCCTGTATAGGGATTGACATAGATCTGGATACGGCCTTTCTCATCCGGGAATGTAGTACGGAAACTGTAGGCGCAATCCTCGCCTCCGTATAAGACCATATTATTGATCTTAGCTTGTGGATATTCGCATCTTACGTTCTCTAACAAAGTTTGCGGCGGCACGGTTCGGGAGGCTGGCTTGACAAAAGCGATATCCTTGACAGATAGTTTTTCAAGTTCCGGCTTGTACACGATCGCTGTGCCGGAGAGGCATATTAGGGTTATTACTAGCCCTAATATGAGTCCGGTGTATAAATGTAACTTTACTATGATCTTTTTAATGATCGAATTATGCGACATGTCTTGTGCCTTTTTTAGAAGTTGACCGCTAGCATAACCATCAGCGTCCTGGCCGAGCCGGGGAATAAAAGATAGTTCCCTTGGGATCCGGTATAATATTCTTGGTTGAATACGTTTTTCAAGTTCGCCGAGATCTTGTAGAAACTACGCTTGTAAGCCACGAAACAGTCAACCAGATGATAGGCGTCCAGATCGATCGTATGTGCCATGTTTCCGTAGGATTTACCTTGGAAGTACCAACCACCGCCGAAAGATAAGCCTTTAACCGGGCCTTTACGGATTAGGTAGGAGGTCCAGAGGTTGAACTGGCTTGGTGAGATATTGGCCAGTTGCGTACCTACGGGATAGGTCTCGTCGTTCGTTTTCGTTACCTCGGCATGCGTATATGCGTAATTGAAGGCTACGCTCCAACTGGGGGTGATCTCTCCGTTTACCGAAAGCTCTATACCTTTGCTGGTCTGCTTGCCGATCAGTATCTTATATTCCTCGTCTTCCGGGTCTATCGTCGGCAAGTTGGTCTTCGACAAGGTATAGAAGGCCAGACTGGTGCTCAAGCGATCGTTGAAGAATGATTTCTTGACTCCCGCTTCCCATTGTTTAGAGGTAATCGGGTCGAATGCCTCGCCATCCTTCGTTTGCCCGGATTGAGGGACAAAAGACTGACTGTAGGTAGCATATAGGCTCAAGTCGGGCATGGGCAGATAAACAAGACCCACACGAGGCGAGATGGCAAAATTGTTTTCATCCGTTTTTTTATCCTTAATATAATTATCTTGTTTATCGTTCACCCAGTCCGCACGGGCGCCAAGCAATAACTTCCATTGAGCGGAAAAGCTTACTTGGTCTTGTAGATAGATCGCGTAGGTACGTTGGGTGATACGTAAGTCTGTACTCTGTTCCATCTCGAAATCAACTGGTTCTTCGGAATATTCCGGATGAACATAACTAATCGGGGTGTACATATTCCCTTTTACTTTCCTTCGGTTGGTAAGCCATCCATATTCTAGGCCCGCTATTACTTTATGATGGATAAAACCTGTCTTGAAACTACCATTCAATTCCTCCAATACGTTGGTATAATTGATTTTTGCGTCCCAATGTGCCAAACGGCGGGTAATTGTGCTGTCCTTCTGAGGGGTTTTCATCTGGAAATACAGACGATCCTCATGCGTGAAATATTGGCGGGCGGAACTTCTGAATGACCAGTTCTGGTTGAAACGGTGGGTCAACTGGAAACCAACGCTATTATTGGTAAACTTGCCATAGGCCCACGGTTCGCCGAGGAATGTCTTGAATCCGTTATTTATCACCTCATTGTCGATATGCAAAACGCCCGGATCTTGAGTCCTTTTATCCCGGAAGATATCGGCATCGATATTAAGGGTGGTCTTGCGTCCTAAGTCAATGTCGATGACTGGGGTGATGTCGTATCGTTTGCTGTTTTGCGGTTTCCTGAATTTATCGGCATCCTCATACATTCCGTTCAAGCGGTAACGAATGGTCTTTTTGGCATTCAGCGGGCCGGAAATGTCGATAGAGGCTTGCTTATAGTCGTAACTGCCGTATCTGATCGTAGCGCCATACCGGGGCGTATATAAGGTCGGCTTGGTGATAAAGTTGATGATACCTCCGGGCTCTACCGCTCCATAAAGGACAGATGCCGGGCCTTTGAGGATCTCTATGCGCTCGATACTGGATAGAGCGTCGTTCGAGAACTTTAGGTATCGTACCCCGTTCCTGAAATAGTTACGGGAGTTCGTCATGGAGAAACCACGGGAAGAGAAGACCTCGTTGATGTTGGAAGCCTCACCGGAAGGTCCGCCTTTCACGCCGCCCAGGTTCCTTACGGCCTCGGTCATGGTGGTAGCCTGTTGGTCTTCCAATAATTTCCGGGTCGCTACGCCTACGGTTCCGGGTATTTCCATCACGGGGATATCCATACGGGTAGCCGAATTAGCGATGTCGGAGTTATAACTCTGTGGTTTCGCCCCGACGATATCTACCTCGGGTAGTCCTAGTAGCTTGTAAGATAACTGGATATCCATCTCGTAATTCCCTTCTCCCGCGGGAATATCTCGGATTGCCGAGACGGTGTTGTAACTGTTGGTGATTAGTACGTGCTCCTTCGTGTCCTTGAGTGGTAAGGAGAAATACCCGTCCGTATCTGAAATAACTCGTATATCCGTACCCTTGATGTAAATGACAATGTTCGCCATCGCCTTGTTATCCTCATCTACGATCGTACCGGATACGACTCTGATACTTCCCACCGATGGCCTGCTTTGAGCGATCATTCGGGTGCCAGACAAAACAATCCCGCTAACAATTAGCAGGAACAAATAAAAATGTCTCATAATGTATAAAAATTAATTACGCAGTTTACATCTCCAGTGCAATCGATCCAATGATTCCCCAAAATCCCGGAAGAATCTATTCCTTATTTTTGTCTGGCAGGTTTCCTGACTAACCCGGAAAGCGACCTTCCCATCTTTAAAAAAGACAGTGGCATGAAGAAACTTTCCTCCTTATGGGTTTTACAGTAGCGGGCTCTGTTCCGGAATCTAACCGAAATTCCCTTTTATAGACTTGCGGAATGCAACATCTATCACCAAAACGTCACAAAAGTATAGTATTGATAGGGCTTTTTTTAATGAAATATGTTAAATATATTGAACGTGTTAAACAATTTGGCATATCCTTATGCGATAGTTTTTCCCGGACTAATCTTTATGGAAAAGTTTTTTCACCATTCAATGAACTTCCCTCTTTCCCGGCGCTTTTCCAGTTCCTCTTGTAAATGTCGTTGGCGATCTTTGGCGATGTAACGACGGGCGAAGATGTTCGGGACAGCTACACCGAGTGAGATACAAAGAATGATGAGTGCGGAATTGATCCCGTTGAAGAATGCGTTTGTGACCTCACCGATTACTCCATGCAGATTAATGAACGCTAATAAAGAACGATACATCAAGACTCCCGGGATCATGGGGATAACCGATGGGATGGTCAGCACATGATTGGGAACGTGGCACCAATGGACGGCTTTGACGGCAAGCACGCTGACTACGAAACTTCCCATGAACGAGCCGATTACGGGACCATATCCCAACTCGAAGTTTACGAAGTTACGGGTACATACGGCGATGATACCTCCTACGGCCACTACCCATAATAGCCGACGCTGGATGTTGAATATCATGGAGAAACCCATGGCCGAAATTGCTGCCGCTATTGCGTATATGTAGTACGGATCATGTGGAACCATACTCAATTCACTGAACTTATGATCTATCTCGACATCATTCATGACAAGTACCCGCATGGCGAACGCGATGCCGAAGGTCATGGCGGCTACCATCATGACCGTATTGGAGGCTCGGGTGATGCCGACCAGCAAATGATTGTCTAGCATATCATCCACGAAGTTGATCAAGGGTACGCCCGGCACGATAAACAAGGCGCAGGCTAATAATGGATGATAAGGTGTGTCGGATAGCCCGGAGAAGGAGGACGCATATGCCAAGCAGGTGGATACGAAAGCGGCCGCGGCGATACTCATATATACGTTAAGTCCAGCTTCGACACAGCGGGCCCGTACCCTAAACCCGACGAAAGCGCAAATGGAAGCGAATAGGAATGCCATCCAGTCGCATCCAAATAGCTTACAGAATCCTCCGCATGCGAATCCCGCTCCGATGGCTACGATATAAGGGGTATAATTCCGGGGTTGGTGAACGATCTTCTCCAGTTCTTCCTCATATTTATCCAAGGAATAATCTTGCTCGATCGCCCGCCATGAAAGCTTGCTTACCTGTGAGATTGCCGTCATATTGATTCCGTGCTTCTCGCATTTCTGGAATTTGGAGAAGGAATTTCGCTCATCGCTTACGTTCACCATGATCATGGTCCATCGGATATCGATATGCAGTTTCTCCTCGGGGATACCCATAAAGGCGGCAACTCGTTTCATGTTTCGCTCGATACGATTCGTGTCGGCGGCACTTTCCATCAACAATTTTCCCGTACGGAGCAAAAGATCCAATTTGCGCCGTAACAACAATACTTCCTTGTCTGTCATCATTTCTTTTAATTCTTATGTTGTACTCTATATCCTAGTCCACGAGGATATGAATCTTAAATGAATGGCAGGTCTTCTGACTAGCTCCCATCCTAATGCCTTCCCGACTACCTTGAGCCAGTGGCGAAAGTAGTATTAGAATGTTAAAGGAGTTTCACAGCAGCGGGACTGTTCCGGATTCTCACCGGATTCCCTTTTAATCCGTATGCCCGAATAGGCATTACGAAACCAATTCGGGCACAAAGGTAAGGAATTTTTTTTATTTCTTAATCATCCTTACGGTCTCTGTCTTCCCTCCGGTTATGATACGGATGAAATAGAGGCCTTGGGATAGATCGCTTACGTTGATGGATTCTCCGGGATTGATCGTGGATTTCCGGACCATTGTTCCGCGAGATGTATAGATCTCTATCTCCGCCGGGGTATCGATATTGATTTGTATCGAGTTAACCGCCGGGTTCGGATAGATTTTCAAGGTCGGCTGCGATAGCTCTTCTATGCTTGTCGGTGCTTCTTCGGTTGTTACGACCATGTTCTTGGTGACGATCTTTCCGTTCGAGTTGAAGCGGACGGTTATTGTAGCCTCCTGATATTCCTTGATATCTGAGGTTGTACTGATAATTAAGGAGTCATTACGAACGATCGCGTTAATCGGGCTGGAGGGAGTAACGGATGAGACTGATTTTACGATGGCGGCATCCATATTGTCCTCATCGGTCACCATATTGCCTAAAGCGAGTTTATAGACCGGCTTTTCCTCGGTTAATACGATAGAGGAAGGGAAATCGGAAGATATTACCGGTGCGGCGTTATCCGGGAAAACCGGGATAGCGGGGAACCAATAGTTTACGATCATCGAATATTCTTGTACCACTTCGCCTTTGTTATTTATACGAGCTAACATGTGCGTAGGATCTTGGAATTCATGATACAAGAAGGTGTATAGCTCGTCGGTTTTTGGGTTAAGGCGAAATCCGGTTCCGTACAAGCGCCAATCCCAGTCCAGTTTCCTAAGGTCGATCAATTGGAAGAATTGCTTCTTGTCGATATCATATCCGCAGATTTGGTAGCCGGTGAACCAGCTTCCTTCTTTGGGCTGTCCGTTCCAATAGATTTTATTTTCCTTGGCACTGGCGCAGAAACCGTCGGCGGTCCATGCGTACCAAGAGTTCGGAACGACACCGATGGTCTCGCTTAACGGGATCTTTACCGTGTCCACCTTAAAGGTATAGGGGTTCAAGTTTAGCATATATTCCAAGGCGGAACCATCCCCGGCCGTATTCTGGGTCATGCTGATCCAGAGCGTACCATCCTTGGATTGAACGATAGAGCCGAAACCTCGTTGAATCTCCTTCTCTTGCCCTTTTACGGTCTCTTTCTCGATCGGGGCGGCGATGGTACGGATAATTTTATCGGTTTTCGGGTCTATTATCAATAAACCATATTGTTGATGGACGGCAAAGACAAGGTCGTTGGCACGTACCATGGTACCGATCTGGGCATAATACAACTCACCGTATCCATCGGCGTTCGGATTTCCGGAACCTTCTATTTGTTTGCCGATCGTCATCTTATCGCTATCGTAGATCCAGATACCGTTGCTGGTTCCTATATAGCCTTTGTGCTCGTCTACCGGAAGATAGGAACGGCCGTCGGCTATGGATTTGCCCTCGGCGTTTTGGGCGATATACTTGAATTCTTTGATCACCTTCATGGTCTTGGCATCGCATACGGCAAACCGGCTTCCGGTGATTTTTGCCCCGGGATCTCGTTCTTGCTTAGAGACTAGGTAGAACTTATCGCCATAGATCGTACCGAATTGCGTGGTACATCCTAACTCATGCCCCGGATTCTCGGTCTGGAAGACACGATAGTGCCATTCTCCATCTTGAGTAAGGAAATTGACGGTACTGTTCTGATGGCCGTACCAATCCTCGTTTACGATAAATGTACCTTGACTGTAATCCATATCCGTGGAACGCAGGATGGAAGATTGTGACGGTACATCCCTCATTTGGGCCTGATCGATGCCGGCGGCGATCCATGAGGTATTGCCTTGGGCCATTAGGCCGCTCGTGGCGAACGTACAGAGAAGTAAGGTAATCGTCTTTTTCATAAGCCTTTTATTTTTAAGATTGCTTGATCATATTGTAATTTCATTTGTTCGCTTACCGGATCGGGTACGATGATGGAAGGGGGGGCGATGTGTAAATCCTGCGCACGGATAATCTCCGTCGAGGTCTCTCCGATCCAACCGCAATATTGGTTTACCGCCGTGTATACCTTGATAAAGTCCACGCCGTGTAATTCCACCTTATTACCTTCCGCATCCACGGCCCATTCGATATCGAAGCTGTTCAGATCCTTGTAATCGTTCGGATGGTTATCCACGTATCCCCATGGATACGAATAGAGTACGTAGTATTTACCCGTATCACTCTCGTCTGTAGCGTTATCCTTTAACCGGGTACCGGAGAAAGTCAAGGAATTCTCTTCAATCCACATCGGATAATAACTTTGCGTATGATATATATTTTTCGCTATATAACCGGTATTGCCTTGATTATCTTTCCATGGTACATAAGTAGCGTCACTCCATTGCTGGCCCATGTCTGGCTCGGGGATCTTGTTGGGATCCGGACGATCATAAGTAATGCGATAATTCTTGATGGTTTCCGGTTTATAGTATTCACTACCGGCCAGTTCGTACCATTCATCGTCCGGTAAGCCGTTCTGGTTCGTGTCGAAAGAGACCATGACAATACCGGGCTCGCAGCTGCCTCCCTTTTTTTCTTGATATTCCGGCAGGTCGGAATAGAAAGAGTTCCCAAGGATCATAAAGTCCTTCTTCCCTTTGACGTTGATGACCGTATGGTCGAAGCCGAAGATAACGTATCCTCCGTATCCTCCGAGGGAAATCATCACGTCGTTCGTACCGGAGATATTCTCCTCTACCTTTTTCAGTATGGTTTCTTTCGTATCGCCTTCCTCATATTCGGGCATCGTATTGACGAACTGACCCGGTGCGGGACAAAAGTCGTACACTTTGGATAAATAAGGGCTATATTCTATTTCCTCCTGCATCACCTCGAAACGAAAATCGTGCTTATAGGGGGTCTCCTTATCGATGATCTCGAAGGTCATCTGATAGGTGCCCGTATCTTTCGCGAGGAAGATATAAGAACGTTCGGTAGATACGAGAGAGTCCGTCCCGTTCCGGTGCAGTGTCCACCGATACTCGTCGCCGGTAAAGGCTGGGCTGAGTAGATAGGTTTTCATGCGGGGCAGATAATAGACATCATCGATACCCAAGCTAACCATCTGTATCTTGTCTTGGGTACAGGATAGAAATGCTAGGAAACCTGAAATGAATAGATATAAAACTTGTCTCATAACGCTGTTCTATTTATAAAGGAAAACCATATGGGCGGGGATATCCCCGGTACGTACGCCCCATTTTCGTATTCCGTTCTTATCGTAGCAATAGAGGGTCCCGCTGGATACGTAGTTCTTGGCATCGGTGACGAAGATGTCTTTCGTATAGGGATGGACCATGATCCCGTATGGGATACGAATGTCTTTCTCGCTACCGTCGGTGATAAAGTTCGTGCTGATCACCTCTTTGGTACGGACATCTATGATTCCGTACGAGATGCTGTTACTCTGCGTGTTCACGTTCCATTCCGTACTGTAATAGAAAAGGGAATCTCCGCTGATGCAAAGGTTAGAGCAAGGGATATTCAGGGTATCGGTAACCACCATCTCGTTATATCCTTTTCGTTTTTCCAGTACATACAGGTTGGAATGTACCGTATCGTAATCTCCCCGGGAAGTTACCCATAATTTACCGTATTTGTCCGCACGGATACGATGCAGATTGATCCCTACCGGAATCTTTTGAACTTGCTTGAAACGGTTTAGCTCGATTACGGAAACCGTATTGTCGTACTCCGGGGCACGATATCCTCCAGAATTCGCTACGTAGATATATTCACCCAAAATCTCCAACTCATCCGGTTGGAAACCGACTATGACTTTGGCGTCTACTTTCAGGCTGGTCGTGTCTACCCTGTATACGGCTCCTTGCGGGGCGTTCGGGTCGATTTGCACCGGACCGACATAAGAGGTTACATAGGCGTTTCCCCGGTAAAAACGGATGTACCGGCAGTTGGGAATGTCTATTTGCGTGATCCGCTCGCAAGTCCGGGCATCCAGTATTTCTACTTTATGGGAACAATTGACTACGACATAAAGCTTGCTTCCGTAAATCTGGATATCGTTGCCGACATCGCCCAGCTCCTTGACTACGTTCGGGTTCCGTTCCGAGTAGAGGTTACGGATATAATAACCGTTCACGTAATCCAGATAATCCAGCGTACATTTATTGCTTCCCATATTCCCTTCGTTCACCAAATACATCCCTTGAGGATTCGCCTCGGGATGGATACCGTCGGAGACCAGCTCGTATTCCGAGGGAACTACGATCTCGATCTTGCGGCAGGATGAAAAAGCGCAACCGATCAGGATACCTATTATATATAATGTATATCTTTTCATATCTCGATGGTTAAAGACACTTTGTAATTTCGCTTCGGCATCGGATAATTCAGGATCACGTCGTAATCTTGGCTTAACAGGTTGTTTACCTCCACGGCGGCCTTGATAAGCCCGAAATTGAATTTCAAATCTTTCGACAAGGAGATATCGCTGGTATACCAAGGTTGCGTATAATTGTATTTGATATTTTCCTGCTGGTTATACCGCTCTCCCACATAGATGAAACTGTAGTTGAGGTTCCATCCCTTGAAGGACGCTTGCGCGATGGCGGAACCGCTGTGCCAAGGGATATAAGGGATTTGATCTCCGTAATAGGTATCCGAGGGATCCGTGAAGTCTTGGGCCTTTTGATAGGTGTATTGTATTCGTAGCGTGACGAATAAATCTTTTACCGGATTGACGGTCGTTTCCGTGCTGACATCTATGCCTTTGATTTCTACCTTACCTAAATTCAACATAGTCCAACGGAATTGCTGGCCTTTGGGATAAGCGATGATCTTGTCTTTCACCTTGTTGAAATAACCATCCGCCTGTATCTTGAAGCGATAGAAAAGATGGTTCTCCCATGTTTTCGTGTAAGCGAAGCCGGCATCATATTGGGTTACATATTCTGGGTTTAATTTGGAGTTTCCCATATCGGCGTAATATAAATCGTTGAAGGTAGGCATACGGAAGATTCGTTTATAGAAAGCGCGTACATTAAAGTCTTGTTTCTCGAACGGCTTGTAGGAGGCGAATACGGCGGGTGTAAGGATTTGCCGGGCTTCCGGTGTGGGGCCTTCTTTTACACGGTCGTTGATAAAGGTCGCCAGTCCGCTGGCCTGTAATTTTACTTTCCCTAACCGGAGCGCCGTGGCGACCGAAAGGAGGTTGGTGAAGCGTTCCGGGTAAACGAATCCGTACATATCGGCGTTCATCTTGTTCCATTGCAAGTCGTAAGAGGCGGATACATCCCAGTTTGAGAGGATGGAATAGACATTCGCGGAGGATAGGTAAATCTCTCGTTGCTTATACAGGTTATCTACATGAATCAGCTTGTCGTCGTTATTCACATAATGCGTACGGTAGAATGCATATTTCGCGTTCACCTGCGTCTTGAATTTGCTATTGATTTCTTTGATATAGGAGCCTTGCATGAAAGAGTTCGTATCCCATACCCGTTCACCACGTCTCCATACGTTGTTTACGATGGCTCCCGGGATTCCTCGTTCGGAATTGTAGTTGTAGAACTTAAGATTCCAAGTACCGTCGCTCATCTTGCCATAAAGTCCGGCCTCTAGGCGGGTGGCGTTGATATCCCCGTTTTCCCGGACGGCGGTCGTATCGTAAGCGATCTCTCCGGCAGGGTTGATACGGCGGTAACGGAATTTGTATTTACCGCTTCCGCTTAACCATTCGGCGCTGAAAGAGGTGGCTACGTTTTCAGATATCTTATATTCGAACAGCGCCGAGGGGTTGATAACGTCGAAAGAACCGACTTTCATCGTGGCACGGATATTCGTTGTTTTTCCATCTTCGAAACGAGGACGACGAGAACGCAGATAAAGCGTACCGGCCGCGCCGAAATCTTTCGCGGATTGGAAGATATCGCTCTTCTGGCCATTGTATAAAGAAATCTCCTCGATATTGTCCAAAGAATACATCCCGAGGTCTACTTGTCCGTTTTGTGCGTTGCTTAATTCGATGCCGTCGTAGAAAACACCCATGTGGTTCGTTCCCATACTTCGGATATTTACGGTCTTGATACCTCCTACGCCCCCATAGTCTTTCAATTGGACACCCGAGAAGTAGCGTAAAGCATCTGCTACCGTGTGACTGTTCAAATTTTGTAATTCTTTCCCCGATAGTTTTTGGGAAGGAATTACCTCTTTAAAGCTGAAACTCCGGGCCGTGACCGTAACTTCGTCCAAGTGCTGGATAGAGTCGAGTTTGCTTTGTCCATGGGACATACCTATCGCCAGCATCGATAATACGCAAGCAAGGTATCCCTTTCTAGCAAAGGATAACACCATTATTTAAAACCTGTTTAGAAAATGATTCGTACCAAGCCGCTCTGTCCTCGCGAGCGACTTCTCCCTAACTGGCAGGTCTTCTGACTGACTCCCATCCCGAAAGCCTTCCCGGCTATATTCTTATATACCAGTGGCGAAAGTGTTTCCGGAATGTTTGAAATAGAGCTTCACAGCAACGGGACTGTTCAGGAATTACACCTGATTCCCTTTTAATCCGTAACCCCGGTTGGGCGAAACGGAACCAATTCGGGACAAAGGTATGAAATCTTGTTAATATCCGGGCTATAATTGGAGAATTTCCTTAAATGAAAGGGTTGTACTTGTATTTCACGACTTCCTTTTTATTTAAAGACGCTTGTACGTCGATCAGCCGTTGGTTGCTGCTTCCCCGGAATAAAAGGCTCTCATCCCGAAGGGTTTGTTTGTAGCGGCCATCTACCAATACGTCGATATAGGACAACAAGGCGGCTTGTGCCGGATTCTTTATCAGGTCCTCGAATTTATATCCTGTGTAGCACCAGATCGTCTTTTGGCTTTTTTCCTTGATCGCTTTGGCTACCTCGGTGAAACCTTCCGGCTGGAACATAGGGTCTCCGCCGCTGAAGGTGACGTTGGCGAATTCGTCGGCCAATACTTTTTCCACGATCTCTTCCGCTTTTACTTTCTTCCCTTTATTGATATCCCATGATTCGGGGTTGTGGCAACCCGGGCATTTGTTCGGGCAACCCGCCGCATAGATGGCGGTCCGGAATCCCGGACCGTCTACGGTGGTATCTTCGATGATATCTATGATAGACAACATGGTAATTGAAAATTGAAAATTAGTTGTGGGTGACACGGTCGTTTAGCTCGGATAGCTTGGCGTTGTTCCAACGGTCGGTGGTTCCTACCAGATAGCCGGTGATGCGTTGAAGTTTGTCCAAGTGTTTGCTGCCGCATTTCGGGCAGGCTTCCAGATTAGGGGTGGAGTTCTCGTAGCCACAATCCAGACAACGGTTACGGTTATGGTTTACGGAACCGTATCCGATATTGTATTTATCCATCATGTCCACGACACGCATGATCGCTTCGGGGTTATGGGTAGCGTCGCCATCCATCTCTACGTAGAAGATATGGCCGCCACGAGTCAAATCATGATAAGGAGCTTCTACTTCTGCTTTATGACGGGCACTGCACTTATAATATACCGGAACGTGATTAGAGTTCGTATAATAATCCCGATCCGTGATGCCCGGAAGCGATCCGAACTTCTTACGATCTTTTCCCGTGAACTTGCCGGACAAGCCTTCAGCCGGAGTTGCCAGTACGCTATAATTGTGTTGGTATTGCTCCGAGAATTGGTTGGCACGATCCCGGATATACGTAACGATCCTTACGCCTAAGGCTTGCGAATCCTTATCTTCGCCATGATGCTTACCGGTAAGGGCCACCAAACATTCGGCCAGTCCGATAAAGCCGATGCCCAAGGTACCTTGGTTGATAACGGAGGCAATCGAATCGTTAGGCTTCAATTTTTCCGAGCCTAACCATAAGGAAGACATCAACAACGGGAATTGCTTCGCGTAAGCGGTTTTCTGGAACTCCATACGCTCATGCAACTGACGAGCCGTAAGTTCCAGCATATGATCCAGTTTAGCGAAAAATAGGGCGATACGCTCTTCCTTGTTCTCCACTTGCATGCACTCGATAGCCAATCGTACGATATTGATCGTCGAGAAGGAGATATTACCTCGTCCGATAGAAGTCTTTGGTCCGAAACGGTTCTCGAATACACGGGTACGGCATCCCATGGTCGCTACCTCGTGGATATAGCGCTGAGGGTCGTCCGCATTCCAATCCTCGCTTTGGTTGAAGGTCGCGTCGAGATTCAAGAAGTTCGGGAAGAAGCGACGGGCGGTGACCTTGCAGGCCAATTGGTAAAGATCGTAGTTACGGTCTTCCGGCAGATAGCTTACGCCTCGTTTCTTTTTCCATATCTGGATCGGGAAGATAGCGGTCTCGCCGTTACCTACGCCTCTGTAAGTGCTTTTTAATAACTCCCGGATGATGCAACGACCTTCCGCCGAGGTGTCGGTTCCATAATTGATGGAGCTGAATACCACTTGGTTGCCGCCACGGGAATGGATCGTGTTCATATTATGGATAAAAGCCTCCATCGATTGGTGTACACGGCTTACCGTGCGGTTGATGGCATGTTGTATGACGCGTCTATCACCGCTTAATCCATCCAAGGTCTGTGTCTGGTAATCGTCGATAGGCTTATTATATAAGTGGGAGAAATCCTGTCCGTATAAATCCTCTAAGGTCTTTACTTCCTCGATAAAGCTATTACGTACGTAAGGAGCTAGGTAGAAGTCGAACGCCGGTATCGCCTGTCCGCCATGCATCTCGTTTTGGGCGGTCTCTAGAGAGATACAGCCAAGGATGCTTGCGGTTTCGATTCGTTTAGCCGGACGTGATTCGCCATGACCGGCGGAGAACCCGTATTTTAGGATGCGATCCAACGGGTGTTGTACGCAGGTCAAGCTTTTAGTCGGATAATAATCTTTATCATGAATATGGAGATAGTTGTTAGATACGGCTTCCTTGACCTCTTCGCTCAATAAATAGTCATCTACAAACGGCTTGGTGGTCTCGCTGGAGAATTTCATCATCATGCCGGCGGGTGTATCGGCGTTCATATTTGCGTTCTCACGGGTGATGTCGTTGGATTTGATATTGATAATTTCCAAGAACATATCCCGTGTTTTTGCCTTGCGGGCTACGCTTCGCTGATTTCGGTAAGCGATATATTTCTGCGCTACGTCCTTCCGGCTACTGGCCATCAATTCCAGTTCCACGGCATCTTGAATCGCCTCTACGGTCATTTGAGGTTCTCCCTTGAATGAGATATGATCTGTGATCTGGCGAATCAGTTGCATATCTTCTCCCTTGTCTGTATGCAACATGGCTTTACGGATAGCGGTTACTATCTTCTCCTCGTTGAAGCCAACGATACGCCCGTCCCGTTTAACAACTGTCTGTATCATGATGTCGATTAATTTGTGATTGATTATGCGTGCAAAGGTATCTTATTACTCCATATGATTTTCTTTTTGGAAAACTTTTTGCTGATTAAATTATGTTAAGGTGTTAATTTATAGTGCGTTGTAAAAAGTTTTGGAAAACTTTGCGTCTTGTATGATTGCTTTTGTTTTCCTTTTTGGCGATGTGGTGTGTTATAAGCTTCTCTTTGTAAAGCTTTTAAAGAACATAAGCCGGGATATATTTTTGTTTATATAAAATAATTCATACTTTTGCCCCCGTTTTGGTGATGACGTAAAACCATCCGGTTTCGTCATAAAGAGGGAATCCGGTGTGAATCCGGAGCAGTGCCCGCTACTGTAAGCTTTTGTAAAGTAGAAAACATTTCTCATACCACTGTCTGTAAAAGACGGGAAGGTCGTTCTCTACGAGGTAAGTCAGGAAACCTGCCAAGCGTTTTTATTGCTGTTTTTCTCGGGGTCAGGAAAGCGGAAATATACATAATAACAAATCGTTTATGAAAAGAAAGTGTTTGTGCGCGGCTTTAGCTGTAAGTTGTGCGATAAACGTATCATTTGCGCAGGTACGTTTACAGGGTAAGGTCGTGGATGAAAGTAATGAACCAATTCCGGGCGCGAATATCCGCGTGTCGGAATCCTTGAATGGTACAACCACGGATGCCAGCGGAAAATTTGAGCTGAACCTTCCGGATGGTAGACATCGTATTCGTGTGACTTACCTTGGCTATGAGCAAGGCGTGTATCAAACGGATCACTCGGAAAAAGATGTCGTTATTAAGCTGAAAGAAAAGTATGTGAATATCGATCAAGTGGTGGTAACCGGTACCGGTTCGCATCGCCGCATGAGTAATTCCCCTATTCCCGTGAAAGTGCTTACGGGAAAAGACTTGAAAGAGGCGAGCGTAACCAATTTCCAAGATGCGATGACCAAGCTGAATCCGAGTATCGTATTTATGGAAAACGGACAGGGGGCTACGATGAATATGAACGGATTGACAGAGAAATACGTGGTTATCTTGGAAAACGGTAAGCGTTTGGCCGGCGATGATACCTATTCCCGTATCGATATGTCTAACGTAAAACGGGTAGAGATCTTGAACGGGGCCGCTTCCGCTTTGTATGGTAGCGACGCGATCGCCGGCGTTATCAATATCATCACGGATGATTCCCGCAATAAGGTGAACGTGACGAGCAATAGCCGTTATGGTAGCAAGAACCAATTCTTGCAGTCGGTCAACGCGGACGTGAATGTAGGGAAGTTCGGTTCATATACTTCTTATCAATATCAACGGGCCGATGGTTGGCAATTAAATCCCTATACGGAGAGTAAAGGCGAGTTGGTTCCTACCAATAAGCAAGCTTCCGAGGGATTTCACCGGAACGTGATCAACCAACGTTTCACATACGACGCTACGGATCGTTTGTCTTTTTATGTGCGTGGCACTTTCTTCGGACGTTCCAGCGATCGTCCGATGCCGATGGATAAAGTGAATACGACCAACTATGATATGAGAAAAGAGACGTTCACTTATGGGGCGGGCGCTCAATACATGATTAATAAGAACTCTTATTTGAACGCTGATTATCTGTCGGACAATCATAGTACGTATAAGGATTTCTTTGATGGAAAGAAAAGCGGAGAGAGTGATATGACGAAACGGATTCATTACCATAACTTGAATGTCAAGGGAATCTTTCGTTTGGGCAAATATAATAAGCTTTCGGCTGGTGCGGAGTTCATTAAAGAGTTACTGAGTAGCGAGACGGATAACATAACGGGTAAAAGTATGTACACGACCGCGCTTTATGCTCAAGACGAGATCAATATCAATGAGCATTTCCAAGCGTACGCGGGTTTGCGCTATATTTACCATGAGAATTTTAAGAGTTATGCGACTCCTAACGTGGCTTTGCTGTATAAGGTAGGCGGTTTTAATTTCCGCGGATCGTATGCGGCTGGTTTCCGTACACCTGAATTGAAAGAGCTGTATACGGAATCGGAGAAGAAAGCGTCCGGAGCGACTCGCCTTACGATCGGTAATCCGGATCTGGACCCGGAGAAGAGCGACAACTTTACGTTGAGCGCTGAATATACGATGCGGTATTTCTCTTTGTCCGTATCCGCTTTTATGAATAACGTGCGTAGCATGATTAACTATAAGATGTTGGATACGGCGGAACGGGATGCTTATAACACCGCCCATGGTACGGACTATGATGAGATACAGATGCGTGCGAATATCGATAAAGCGAAGATCAAAGGTATTAACGTAACCTTCAATAGTTATCTGGGAGCGGGCTTTACCTTGAATGGTGGCTATAGTTTCATGGATGGAAAGAACGTATACGAGGATGAACCTTTGGATAAGACCGTTAAGCATAGTGGTACGGTAGCGGCTATGTGGTCTCATACTTGGAATAAGTATAAGCTGAACGTGAATTTTAACGGACGTATCCAAGGGGAACGTTATTCTACTTCTTATGGATACGCACCGAAATATTCCTTGTGGAACCTCAATACGAGCCATACGTTTAGAGCCGGCGATTTCTTGTTGGAACCGGGAGTAGGTATCGAGAACCTTTTTGATTATGTAGACGATCGCCCCTTTAATTACAATTACGCTACATTGACCCCGGGCCGTACCTATTACGTCAGCCTTCTGGTCCGTTTCAAGCAGTAAACTGTCACATGTCAACTATTAACTAATATAATAATGTATAGGGGATTTTTACGATCCATGTTTGTTTGTTCACTCCTGCTTGGGCTCGCCTGTTCATTATGGGCGAAACCCGGGCGGGAGTTTTACGCTTCCGATATCCGGGAGAGCATGGAAAAGGGAGATAAGTTAGCGATCTTGATGGTACATTTCGGGAGTGCTTACCCGGAAGCTCGTACCCAAGTACTCGATGTGATGAACAAGCGTGTCAAGGAGGCTTTCCCAGACGTGGAAGTCCGGCAGGCTTATAGCGCCCGTAGCGTAGTGAGTCGGTTGAGGGCGCAAGGTGTTTGGGTTCAGTTGCCGGCGGACGCCTTGGTGGAGTTGCGTGATCAAGGGTTTACCCATGTGATAATCCAACCGACTATCATTATAGAGGGTGTGGAGATGGAAGCGATCCGCAAAGAGGCGGAACAGCGAAAAGGTTTGTTTAAGGATTTGCGTGTAGGTAATCCCTTGTTATATGATGATACCGATTATGAGGCGGTGATGAAAGCGGTTTCCTCACCTTCTGGAGTGACTAAAAATGGGGCTAAGTTATTGGTGGCGCACGGAACTTATCATGCCAGTAACTCGGCTTATGCGAAATTGGGGTATATGTTCCAGACCAAAGGAATGAAAGATTATTATACCGGAACCCGTGAGGGTTTCCCTACGATCGAGGATGTAGGTGAGCAAATGCGCCAAGCCGGTCATAAGCGTGTGCAGTTGATTCCTTTTATGTTCGTACTGATTCGAGGTACGGAAAATACGGTCGCTGATTTCTGGCAGAAGGGGTTACGCCAACAGGGTTTCGATGTGGATATTTATTTAAAGCCTCTAGGTGAGAATCCGGCGATCCGGTCTTTATTTATCGATCACATCCGTTTCGCCATGAAATATAAACGGGCGACGATTTTTGATCGAAAGAAATTATATACACACTGAACAATTGAGAATTGAAAATTAGTGAGTACTTACTGAACCAATTTTCAATTCTCAATTCTCAATTATTTACTGGTAGTCTTCTCCGGTTTCCCAAGCCTCCGCATCATTATATAATGCTTTTAGATGGTTCACCCAGATCTGACGAACAGCGTCGTAATCGCCTAAGCCTATGATCTTACAGTTCTCTAAACTTCCGTTATGGCTTTCTTTCGTGTCAATCTTGAAGCCCATCTTCAAAAGTTTTAGTCTCCAGCAAGCGTCGGCGTTAGGAGCGGCAGCGCTGAAATCATCATCCTCCTCGATACCCCAAAGGTCATTATGCGCATGGTCTCCGGCAATAGACATGAACGGAGCTAAGGAGATCGTGATCTCTTCCGGTTTTAAGTTATGATCCTCGCAGTATTTGGTAAGTTTGGAATAGACACATTCCTCATTAGGTTCGCCTTCTTCCGGCCAGAACAACATATCTCCGTAATCAACGGTACCTACGAATACATTTTTGTTAGCGGCCAAGGCTTGCATAGCCTCTTCTGTTTCCGTGTATTTCGTATTTGCGTTATAGTTTTTATCCGGGTTACCATGTCCCATTAATAAAAGGATGTTCTTGTTATCAGCCAATTTATCACTGTAGTGGCTGTATAGGACTTTCGCTACGGCTTCCACATCCTCTTTGTCGTACACCAAACAAGGGCTTTTTACGACTTGAACACTCGGGAAAGACTCGATCATGAATTTCTTCTTCACGTCCGTATTCATCAAGCTTAGGTATTCCTCACCCGGGATGATGTGTAAGGACTGTACCGCTACCTTCTTGTAACCGGCATTTCCTAGAGCTTGTAACCAAAGATCCGGTTGATAACGTGCGATACCGGTCTCTGCCTCTACACGATTCACGCAAGTACGGGAGGTAAATGACAAATAGATGTCCGCGTCGGGAAATGCGTTCTGGAAATCGGCCAATGTTGCGTCGTAAGTCTTGATAGACTCTTTGAATGTGCTACCGAATGTACACAACAAGATCGCCGTGTCATGTTTCTTACTTGCCTTTACGACTTCTTCCGCAGGGTTTGCGGTATTGTCGTCGTCTCCATCATCACAGGAGGTAAAAACTGCGCTTGAGGCAAATAGACTCGCCGCAAGCAAAAGGTACTTAAATTTGTTCATCGCATTTAACTTTTAAGATTGTTTATAGTTTATGTTTATTCTGAAATTTCACGATAAAGGAGGCGTACCAAGTCCGTCCGGGAGACGTAGTTCCACGATGGCGTCCGAACGGGGTACGATCCACATAATCGAAGATATTATCGATACCGACATTGATATCTAGGTTCCATTTTTTCTTTTTCAATACGTTATGACGGGTATTCAATCGCCATAGCTGATAACTTTTTCCATCACCGTCCGTGATATAAAAGCGGGTGGATTGGTACCGGCCGAACAAGGTGACATCCAATTTATACTTTTTCCACGCATGGTTCCATGCTAGTTTCCAATTGGCATTATGGAATGAGGTTCCATTGATCGGGGTGTAGAGCATATAATTCGGGTCGGTCGGATCATCCGTATATTGCGCTTTGGCATCCGTATAGCTATAGCCTCCACCAATAGCCAAGGAAGATAGGATTTGATAGGTGAGCGATATATCTCCCCCGAAAGAGCGGGCTTTGGATAAGTTCTTGTGTTGCATGCTGGCCTCGATCTCATCCAATCGGTCTTCGGCGCTTGTCGGGATCTCGGTCAAGGCGATCATGTTCTTGATACGGTTGTAGAACCCTGTTACCGTGATCTGCAGGTTCGACGCGTGATATTCCACGCTCGCCGAATAATAATTGGACTTTTGCGGTTTTAAATCCTTATTACCATAATAATGTTTCCACGGGCCGCCACCGATCTGCGTGATATAATCATCGTGCAACTCCTTTAAGGTAGGAGCCTTAAATCCATTTGAGTATGTGGCTCGGATATTGAAGTCGCCTAGTTTGTACATGGCGGAGACTTTAGGGGTAAACGTAGCCCCGAACTCTTGGTGCACGACGAAGCGCCCACCTACCGTCACATTCAACCGATCCGTCGGGTTCCATTCGTCTTGTACATAAGCGGAAGCCGTAAATACGGAGGCTTTCCCGTTCTCGATACGCCGGGGGGATTTCAAATGATCGTATTGATATTCGAGTCCGGCGCTTAGGATATTGTTTTCCCCGAGGTGGAATACGCTTTTGGCTTGTCCAAGGAAACGTTGTTGAGAGGTTTCCAGAATATGTTCCCCCGGATAACGAGTAATACGTAAACCCGTCTCCGGATCGAAGAAGTTCGTGACATCTTTATGATGGTAATTATAGAAATAGCTATAGTTACCATAAGTTAGGTCTACCGAAAGAAAATTCAGTCCTCCCAATGCGTATTTAGCTCCTCCGGCCACATCGAAGTTCCGGTAGAATTGATCATAGGTATAATACTTGAATGCGCCGTGTGGACGATAATTCCATTTCTGGTAAAAAGAGCCATCGGCCGAAAGGCTCAGCCGGTCGTTCACTTTGTAGGTTAAGTTCTCCCTTAACGTAAAGTTCGTGGATCGGTTTACGGTTCGTGTCACGGTTCCATTCATTACCTCGTGATGGTCCCATTCTTGGGTCGTATTTCGCCAGCCGTCCGTATGGGTCGTACTAAGTGAGGTGGTGGAATTCACTCTCTTATGCCCAAAGCCGATTTGTACGCTTTCCAATATATCTCCATACGATCCGACACGAGTCGTATTCGATAGGCTCACTTTATCCCGGTTCTTTTTCGTGATAATATTGATAACACCGGCGATAGCGTCCGAACCATACAGGGAAGAGGCGGCACCTTTTACGATCTCGATACGTTCGATATTGGCGGGGTTGATAATACTCAAGTCGTTTTGTCCGCCGGTATCTCCGTTGATCCGTTTGCCATTGATAAGGATCAAGATGTAATCGTTGCCTAATCCGTTCATCTGGATGCCACTACCCATGTCGCTCGGATTAAAGGTGATGGAAGCGTTCAGCCCTTCCAGAATATCTTGCATACTGCGTCCTTGGTAACTGTCAAGGGCTTTGCCAGTGATTACCTCTGTTTGCACAGGGGCGTCTTTCAGATAGTGTTCGGTACCCGTACCGGTGACCACGACCTCGTTCAATAGCACGGAAAGTTCCTTCGGATCTTTCAATATGCTTTGGGCGCATACCGATTGTATGCACAAAGCTAAAATAGCAGATGCTAAAAGCCTCATATAGTGTTTTATTGGTTCACGAAATAAAACAGCAAGCTTCTATTGATAATGTCTCAAAAAATAAACTGAATTGTTTTTTGTATGACACGTGCTCTTATCCTGAAAGCTTGATGTTATTGTAAGACTTTAGCAGGTATTCTGGCTCTCCTTTGGTTAGAAACCTTCCCATTCCAACTTAGGAACAGTGGTTTTTGAACTTCTAACCAACTTCATGAGGATTACAGCTGCAGGAACAGCTCCGGATTCACACCGGATTCCCTCTCACCAAACTATGTGATAGCTTGATTACTAAAATCGGAGGCAAAGATATGAATGTTTTCTAATATTTAGAAAATATATATGAAAAAGTTTTTTTGTAAGGTATGATATGTCTGTCCACTTCTATTAAGGAGAAAGAATATTTACATCATAAAGAAGATATCGGTAAATGTAATTGGCTGACAATTCGTAAGTAATACTGTTTGTCGAATCTTACTTCAAGCCTCTCGATTGATAGATCCTTTCTTTGGCCTCATTTATTTTCTGAAACTTCTCGTTGGCGGCCTTGCGGATGTCTTCTCCCAAACTGGCTACTTTGTCCGGATGATGCTTGACGGCCATCCGGCGATAGGCGGCACGGACTTCCTCGTCTGTGGCGGTCGGTTCTATCTCTAACACCTTGTAGGCATCGTCCAAGGAACTTCCTTTTAGGTTCAACATGGATTCGACTTCTCTATCAGACATTCCCATCGCCATCGCTACCTCTTTCAAGGCATTGATCTCGGCTGCGCACACATTCCCGTCACTCTTAGCGATCTCGGCGAGGAACGCAAGCAATTGCAGCCGCTCCTCATAACTTAGGTTGTATGCGATCTGGGTTCCGCATTCCCGGATGGTATTCTTGAATCCCATGTTGTTCTCCTGATCCATGCGTTTGGCTTGGTCGAAAAGCTTTAGCAATATCTCCTCACCTTGGCTTACGGCGATCTCGCCGAAGTTTCTCCGAAGGAATTGACGGACGTATTCCATCTCGCTATGCATGATCTTCCCGTCGGCACGGATGATATAGGATGCCATAACCAACATGGAGAAAAGGAAACTGTTACGTTCCCCGGCGTATGGGTCTCTTCGTATATATTCATCATCGTAATTGGTGCCGCCACCGAAAGACTGCCCCGTCATATTTGCCCCTTCCTCGAAGAAAGAGCCTAATATAATGCCGGCTAGAGCGCCTAGCGGTCCGAACGCCATAAATCCCAAGACGCCACCTATCCATTTCCCGATACCCATATTCCTGTTTATCTTATTTGTTGATTACCGATATGCAATATTCGTAAAAAAACGGGAGATATGCAAATGTGAAAGGCGGGTGTGTGAAGCATACCCGCCTTGCGGTTATTTGGAGAGTTGGATCTTGAATGTTTTCTCATTTATCCGGATGAGATACGTTCCGAAGGGCAATCCCTCGTAGCCCTGTAAGCCTATTCGCTTTTGGTAGCGTACAATCTTTTCATTGAGTGCGATCACCATCACTGGCTGTAGCTATTATTGTTCAATTTTGATCCCGAAAATTCGCTCTATTTCAAAAATATACTTTTTGGTTGTTGTAAACAATACAGCTTCCATTCCAATCGCCTTTGCACCCAACACATTCACCATTCTGTCATCCGTAAACAAACATTCCGACGGTTTAAGGCTATATTTGTCACAAAGGCGAAGATAAATTTCCTTTTCAGGCTTGATGAAATGTTCCTCACACGATATTACCACACCGTCAAGCAACCGGAATATGTCGAATTTCTCCATGACCCGGTAGATTGTGTCGCTCCAGTTCGTCAACCCATATAGTTTGAATCCGGATTGCTTTAATTTTTTTAGAAGTACACGCATACCTTCAATCTCTCCTGTTATCTCTTCTAGATAATTATCTTTGAAAAACGTGAAGGCATCACTATATTCAGGATACCTTTTTATCGCTCCGTCAATCATTTTATCAAACGGGATTATTCCACGGTCGCACATGTTTATAAATTTCGGATCTGATAGAATTTTGTGAAAACCGATTAGTGACACTTCATCATCCCCGAAATGTCGTTCAAGCAAGGGTTGCAAATCGTGATTTACGAGGACCTTGCCAAAATCAAAAATGAGGTTTTTAATCATTATCTTCGATATTTTTAATTACACGGCAAGGATTGCCGACAGCTATGGAATTGGCAGGAATATCTTTCACGACAACACTGCCTGCTCCGATGACAGAGTTTTTACCGATGGTCACACCCGGAAGGATTGTAGAGCCGCCTCCTATCCATACACCATCTTCTATAAGGACAGGTCGGGCAATTGTGTCGCAGATGGACGCTCCGGGATGTGTCCTTTCCGGCATCCTTTCCGCAAGGTGAACGGAATGAGTTGCGGTATATATTTTCACATCGGGGGCTATCATCACGTTGTTACCGATAATGATATTGTTATTATCGAGGAACGTACAGTTCATGTTCACGATCACCTTGTTCCCGAAATAGATGTTTTTCCCATACTCGCATCGGAAGTCTATGTCGATGTAAACATCCTTGCCGATACTTCCGAACATCTGCCGATAGATGCGCTGCTTTGCCTCATTGTCGGCATAATCCGTTTCTCTGAGTTGGTGTAGTAGCCTTTTGTTACGGACAGTCATTTCCGTTATTTCGGGCGATGAGCCGTCGAAAGGCTCCTCATCCATACATTTTTGATATTCAGTTTTCATGTGTTCAATTCATCTCATTGTAGAGTCTTATTCTTTATTTGAGCCAATTATTACGACAAGGTAACGCAAGCAAGAATAGGCAGCTTCAAATTGATATGCCTTCAAGCATACGTAAAGTTACACAAAATAGCTGAGAACACGAACAAACGAAATGTATAAAAACTGTACTTGCCTGTTGACTCTACAAAAAGTAAGGCTTTTTCATTTAACATCTCATTTAAGTGGAGCTTCTTGTAAATTTTAGCATGCGCTATTGTTTTCGGTGGAAGGATTCAGGAAAACACGTACGACCTTTCCAGAAAACACGTACGACTTTTTTCAAAAACATGTATGTGTTTTCGCAGAAAGATTATCCTGTTTTTTTAATGTTGATTTTTAATGCTTTATGCATAAGCTTCTCTTGTGAGCTTATTGTACGGAATTTTACTTGGGATCCGTGTATTCCGTATATTCCGGCCTGGCTGAAGTGGATAGTTAAATAAAAAATACTATCTTTGCCCCCGAATCGGTTCCGCATATACCATTCGGGTATGTGGATTAAAAGGGAATCGGGTGTGAATCCCGGACAGTCCCGCTGCTGTGAAGCTCCGAAGAACATCTTGAAACAACACTATCGCCACTGGTTCTAGCGACCGGGAAGGCTTCAAGATGGGAGTCAGTCAGAAGACCTGCCATTCATTAAAGGCTGTTTTTGCTCGAGGGATTAGGAAAGCAGTACGAAAAGAATAAGAATCAATAGTTAATGATTTATGGAGAATTTATGTCCTCGTGGCGACATGATCCGTAAAGTGCTTGTTGCGAATCGAGGTGAGATCGCTATCCGTGTGATGCGCTCATGTAAGGAGATGGGGATTCGCACTGTTGCCGTATATTCGGAGACCGATCGTACCGCTCGGCATGTAATGTATGCGGATGAGGCAGCCTTGATAGGCCCGGCGGCTTCCAAGGAAAGTTATTTGAATATAGACAATCTGATCGCTGCGGCGAAACGGCACCATGCCGATGCGATACATCCCGGTTATGGTTTCTTGTCGGAGAACGCGGACTTCGCACGCCGTTGTAAGCAAGAAGGATTGATATTTATCGGCCCGTCAGCGGAGACGATGGAAGCGATGGGAGATAAGATCGCCGCACGCAAACGCATGATCGCCGCAGAGGTTCCTGTGGTTCCCGGTACGGAGCAACCGTTGCAAAGTGCGGAAGAAGCGCTTCGGGTTTGCGAAGAAATTGGTTTCCCTGTTATGCTGAAAGCTTCTATGGGAGGTGGAGGAAAAGGGATGCGCCTGATACATGAGAAGGGCGAGGTTGTCGAGGCTTATCATACGGCTCGTTCAGAATCGTTGTCCTCATTTGGTGATGATACGGTATATATAGAGAAATTCGTAGAGGAGCCGCATCATATAGAATTCCAGATATTGGGAGATAACCATGGTAATGTCATTCATCTATTTGACCGGGAATGTTCGGTTCAACGTCGTAACCAGAAAATAGTAGAGGAAAGCCCGTCTCCATTCCTAACAGCGGACTTACGTAAAGAAATGGGGGAAAAGGCTGTGGCTGCGGCTAAAGCGGTTCATTATTCCGGAGCGGGAACGATAGAGTTCCTTGTAGATAAGGACCGCCATTTTTATTTTTTGGAAATGAATACCCGGCTACAAGTAGAGCATCCTATCACGGAAGAAGTGGTAGGGGTGGATTTGGTAAAGGAACAAATCCGTATCGCCAATAATGAGGTTTTGCATCTTCGTCAAGAAGATCTTTTCCAACGAGGACATGCCATCGAGTGCCGGATCTGTGCGGAGGATACGGAAAATAATTTCATGCCTTCCCCGGGTATTATCCGGCAATTAACGGAACCGAATGGTATCGGGGTACGTATCGATAGCTATGTATATGAAGGGTATGAGATTCCGGTCTATTATGACCCTATGATCGGTAAATTAATCGTATGGGCAACGACACGTGCGTATGCGATCGAGCGTATGCGCCGGGTTCTATATGAATATAAAATCACGGGCTTAAAGACGAACCTCAGTTATTTGAAACGTATCATGCATAATCCTGATTTCGTGAAAGGGGAATATAATACATTATTTATCGCTAAGAATGCCCGGATGCTACAACGGTCTAACGGTAATAACGAGGAAATCGAGAATATCGCCATGATCGCCGCTTATATGGATTATTTGATGAATTTAGAGGAAAATACTTCTACCCAATTGGTGGATACACGTCCTATCAGCCGTTGGCGGGAGTTTGGTTTACAAAAAGGTGTCTTACGGATTTAACGGGTATTGGTTATGGAAATACATATCGGAAATCGTGTGGCCGATGTGACATTGGTCAGTAAAGAAGGGAATAAAGTCCGGCTTTCTATCGACGGGAAGCCGTATGATGTGGATATCGTGATGACGGAGAACGGCAGTTGTTCTGTCTTGCACGATGGGAACTCATTTAACGCGGAGATCATCTCCGGAGAAGATCATCGGAGTTATGACGTGAATATGTTCTACCGTTCCTATCATGTGGATATCGTAGATACCCAAAAGAAATATTTGCGTATGCGTAAAAGTGCGGAAGAGAAGCAAGATGACAAGATTGTCGCCCCGATGCCGGGTAAAGTCGTGAAAATACCTGTGCGGAAAGGAGATCGCTTGGAAACGGGGGATACCGTGGTCGTACTTGAGGCGATGAAGATGCAGAGTAACTATAAGGTAAGCTCAGCATGCGTGGTAAAAGATATATTGGTATCCGAGGGAGATTCCGTTGATAACAATCAAGTGCTTATGACTTTAGACCTATTAAAAGATGATTCATATGAATAACGAGCAATTATATAAAGATTTTGAGGCTTTGAATAAAGAGGCCTCGTTGGGAGGAGGATTGAATCGCATTGAGAAACAACATGCTTGCGGGCGTATGACCGCCCGTGAACGAATCGAGATGCTGTTGGATAAAGGGACTTTCAATGAGCTGGATAAATTCGTGGTGCATCGGTGTACAAACTTCGGGATGGATAAGAATAAGATTCCCGGTGATGGAATGGTAAGTGGTTATGGAAAGATCGATGGTCGTTTGGTATTTGTTTACGCTTATGATTTTACCGCATACGGTGGGACCTTGAGTGCCACGAATGCCGCTAAGATCGTGAAAGTGCAACAATTAGCCTTAAAGAACGGAGCGCCGATCATCGCCTTGAATGACTCGGGGGGTGCCCGGATTCAAGAAGGGGTGAATAGCTTGGCTGGTTATGCTTCTATCTTTTACCAAAATACGATGGCCTCGGGAGTCGTTCCCCAATTATCGGCTATTTTGGGGCCTTGTGCGGGGGGCGCTTGTTATTCCCCGGCTTTGACCGATTTTATTTTTATGGTCAAAGAGCAAAGTCATATGTTTATCACGGGGCCGGATGTCGTAAAGGCGGTGACTCACGAGGTGATCGATAAGGAAGAGCTGGGCGGGGCGCAGGTACATAGCGGAAAAAGCGGGGTCGCACATTTTGTGTGTGATACGGAAGAGGAGACTTTGATGAGTATCCGGGAACTTCTGAGTTTCCTGCCTTCTAATAATATGGAAGACGCTCCAGTTATAGCTTGTGCTGACGATGTGCGTCGGGTAGAAGAGTCGTTGCAGCATGTGATTCCGGAAGATCCTAATGTCCCTTATGACATCAAGGATATTATAGAGCCGATAGTGGATAATCATTACTTTTTCGAGGTTATGCCTCATTTCGCTCGCAATATTGTAGTGGGATTCGCTCGTTTGGGAGGCCGTACCATAGGTATCGTAGGGAACCAACCTGCCTTTTTAGCGGGAGTCTTGGATATCGATGCTTCTGATAAGGCCGCACGTTTCATTCGCTTCTGCGATTGCTTCAATATTCCATTGATCACGTTCGAGGATGTGCCGGGCTTCTTGCCGGGCTGTACGCAAGAACATGCGGGAATTATACGCCACGGGGCAAAAATTGTCTACGCTTATGCGGAGGCCACGGTTCCCAAAATCACGTTGATTACCCGGAAGGCTTACGGGGGAGCCTATATCGTAATGGCAAGTAAGCCTACCGGTGCCGATATAAACTTGGCATATCCGATGGCTGAGATTGCGGTGATGGGGGCTGAAGGTGCCGTGAATATATTATACCGGAAAGCCAACGATGAGGAGAAGAAACAAGCAATTCATGAATACACCGAGAAATTCTCAAATCCTTACCGGGCAGCCGAGCAAGGATTTATAGATGAAGTCATACAACCTAGAGACACACGTTTTAAATTGATTCAGGCGTTGGAAATGGCGAAAAATAAGAGCCAGAGTAATCCTCCTAAAAAACATGGAAATATTCCCTTGTAGTAATTATTATTTAAGGAAAATCAAAGCCTCTTCCTGTCGGGAGGATAGCTTAGAGGTTAAAAGATCCCGGTTCAATTGTTTTGTCCCGGGATTTTTTTATTTGGATAATAAAAGTAAACAAAAAAGCGAAAAGATATGATATATACGGAAAACATGCTATCTTTGTTCCCGAATCGGTTCCGCATATACCATTCGGGTATGTGGATTAAAAGGGAATCGGGTGTAAATCCCGGACAGTCCCGCTGCTGTGAAGCTCCGAAGAACATCTTGAAACAACACTATCGCCACTGGTTCTAGCGACCGGGAAGGCTTCAAGATGGGAGTCAGTCAGAAGACCTGCCATTCATTAAAGGCTGTTTTTGCTCGAGGGATTAGGAAAGCAGTACGAAAAGATAAGCAATATCTTAAAAGGAACAAAGACGTATGAAAAGGATCTGTTCGCACTGTCGTGCGACATTTGAATGGCCGGTAACCCTTTTGCCGGAAGAGGAAAGTTTGTCTAAATTATCAGCATAAGAAATAGAAAATATATTAGTAAATGTTGTTAGAATGGATGCCAGATTAAACTGGGATACTAAATGTTCAATATGTGTATCTCTGCCGAAGTGATTCGCCAGAGGTACTTTTTTATCTTAAATTAATATATACATGAATAGATATGGAATGGATTAATGAATTGTTATGGGGAGAAGGGGTAGGGCATTCTATCCTTTTGTTATCCGTTGTGATCGCTCTGGGGATCCAGCTTGGTAAACTGAAGCTATTCGGTATCTCTTTAGGGATTACCATGGTACTGTTTGTCGGGATCTTTCTCGGGCATTTCGGTTTTACGGCGAATCCGTCGGTCGTTCATTTTTTTAGAGAGTTTGGTTTGATCTTATTTGTTTACTCGGTAGGTATGCAAGTAGGCCCCGGATTTTTCTCTTCGTTTCGAAAGGGAGGGATCACGTTGAATATGCTTGCTTGCGGTATTGTTTTTCTAGGGGTGATTACTGCCTTGATTATACATTATATTACAGGCATTCCTATACCGACAATGGTAGGTATCTTATCCGGAGCAGTGACGAATACACCGGGATTGGGCGCTGCTCAACAGGCTTATTCAGATATGACGGGGATCTCGGATGAAACGATCGCTTTAGGATATGCGGTTGCCTATCCGTTAGGTGTGATCGGCATTATCTTGTCGATGATTTTTATCCGTTATGTTTTCCGTATCTCTTTTGCGAAGGAGACGGAACAATTGGAAGAAGAGACGGATACGGAATCGGGAGGAGAGGCTGTACCTATCTCTTTGGTGGTGAAGAATCCGGCGATTTTTGGTCGTAGCGTAAGTGAGCTATCTAAATTGTTGGAACACCGTGAATTTGTTATTTCCCGTATTTTACGTAACGATACGAATCGGATAGAGATCGTGGCGGGGAACACGGTATTGAATGGGGATGATAAGATTTTTGTTATTACCGCAGAGCATGACGTGGAGGCGATAAAGACTTTTATCGGTCAAGAAATACAGATGGATCGTAAGCAATGGATTCCGGCGGAAAGCCAGTTTATCAGCCGGCGTATTTTGGTTACCCGGTCTGAAATCAACGGTAAGCAATTAGGGGCTTTGCAGTTACGCCGTTTACATGGAATTAACGTGACTCGGATCAATCGTGCGGGGCTGGAGTTGGTAGCTACTCCTAATCTGGTCTTGCAAATAGGCGACCGGGTGACAGTGGTCGGTAGTGAATTGGCGGTGGAGAAAGTTGCCGAGACGCTGGGTAATTCAATGAAACGCTTGAATGAACCTAATTTGGTGACTATTTTTGTTGGTATAGTTTTGGGTATTATCGTGGGAAGTCTTCCTATTAGTTTTCCGGGTATTCCTCAACCGGTGAAATTAGGATTAGCGGGAGGTCCGTTGATCGTTGCGATATTGATAAGCCGGTTCGGTTATCGTTATAAATTGGTTACTTATACCACGCAAAGTTCTAATTTACTATTGAGGGAATTAGGAATCACGTTGTTTCTCGCCTGCGTGGGATTGAGTGCGGGTGAAGGTTTTGTCGATACGATAGTCAATAAGGGTGGTGTAGCTTGGATCGGTTATGGTTTTATAATAACGTTATTGCCTCTACTGATTATCGGTTGTGTGGGAAGGTATTTTTATAAACTGAATTATTTTACGTTGATGGGATTGATTGCGGGAAGTACGACCGATCCTCCTGCGTTAGCCTATTCCAATATGGCGGCAGGAAATGATGCGCCGGCGGTTGGATATGCGACGGTTTATCCATTGACCATGTTTTTGCGTGTGTTGACCGCACAGTTAATGATATTATTCTTTTATACATAGAATAAATATTTTGTTGTTAGTAATGTTTAGAAAAGTGTAAACTCCCTAGCCTTCCGCCGAAGTGATTCGCCGGGGGGCTTTTTTGTTGCTAATCAAAAAGTAAACATGTATCTTTGCGGCCAATCAAGGTGTAGATGTTATCGATTCCGATAATAATCAGTAAAAGGGAATCCGGTGCGAGTCCGGAGCTGTACCCGTAGCTGTAAGTCCTTGGAGCCCCGGCAAATCTTGTTGCCACTGCCTATCGGATAGGCGGGAAGGTAGCCGACAGAGGGTGGACGAGCCAGAAAACCTGCCATGATTTTGTTATGCGACGTTTCGGGTGAAGACGTTGGTAAACCTAAGAATTATTATGCGAGATTTATATCTTATAAGATGTCTGTGCGTTTTTAGCGTATGGTTATTTTCTTTGGGTGTCGCTTTCGGTCAACAGATCGATACGACGGCCTATCACGAGCTTTCCGGGGTGGAAGTAGTGGAGAAGGTACGTCCGTCGGTCACCCGTGAAGGTACGCCTTTGCAAATTATGGACCGGGCGGGAATCGATCGCTTGGGAGTACAAGACCTATCCGAGGCCGTGAAACGCTTCTCGGGAGTTACAGTACAGGATTATGGGGGGATCGGAGGATTGAAAACGGTCTCGGTACGTAGCTTGGGAGCGAAGCATACCGCCGTCAGTTACGATGGGGTGACGATTACGGATGCGCAAAGCGGGCAAGTCGATATCAGCCGTTTCTCGTTGGATAACGTGGAGATGGTTTCCTTATCGATCGGACAATCGGATGACATCTTCCAAACGGCAAGGGTGTATGCCTCGGCAGGAGCCTTGAATATACAAACCGGAAAGCCCACGTTTAAAGACAAATCGTTTCATACTTATCTTAAGGTTAAGGGAGGTTCCTTCGGGCTTTTTAATCCCGTGCTGCATTATGATCAAAAATTAGGAAAGCGTTGGAGCGCATCCTTACATGGTGATTTCGTGCGTGCGGATGGGCAATATCCCTATACATTGATTAATGGGGAATTGGAGACGAGAGAGAAGCGTAGAAATAGCGATATCCATGCTTACCATTTGGAAGGTAATCTATTCGGCGATTTTGGAAGGGGAGGCGAACTTTCCTTTAAGGCGTACTATTTTGATTCGGAGCGGGGGCTTCCCGGTTCTGTTAATTTATATAACAAGAACACTTCTGAACGATTATGGGATAATAACTTTTTCGTGCAATCGGGGTATAAGAATGTTCTTAATGAGAAATTTACGCTACGGGCCATGGCTAAGTATAATTATGCTTTTACTCGTTATTTAGATATAAATGATAAATATGCTGCGGGCGAACAAGTCGATTTGAATACACAGAATGAGTATTATGGCTCTGTAGGTTTGCTGTATACTCCTATAAAGTATGTATCGGCGACGTTGACTACGGATTTAACTCGCTCTATGCTGGACAATAATTTTGTGAACGGCCCTAATCCAAAGCGAATGGCCTCTCAATCAGTACTAGCGGTGCAATATAAGAACAGTCGATTCACGGCTACCGCTAGTTTATTGGGAACATATATCACTGATAAAGTGGAGCAAGGGGAAAAACCGGATGATAAGAGGCGTTTATCCCCGGCTGTAAGTTTGTCTTGGCGGCCATTCTCGGAAAGTACTTTGCGGATACGTGCCTCTTACAAAGATATATTCCGGGTTCCTACATTTACGGACTTGTATTACCTCCGTATGGGAAATACAAATTTGAAACCGGAAGAAACTTCCCAATATAATGTAGGGGTAACATGGAGTTCTTCCTGTGGGGATTGGCTGCGGCATTTCAGTATTTCGGCGGATGGATATTATAATACGGTGAAAGATAAGATCGTGGCTTTACCTACCATGTATGTTTGGAAGATGATGAATATGGGCGAAGTGGATATTAAAGGGGTAGATGTAAATTTATCTACACAATTCCGATTGCCCTTACGAATGAGCTTGCTTTTGGCTTCCACTTATTCTTTTCAATACGCGGTTGATGTGACAGATCCGGAAGCTAAGAATTATAAGGATCAGATTCCTTATACACCTCGTCATTCTGGCACGGTTTCCGTAACCTTGGAAAATCCATGGGTAAATGTCTCTTATATACTGACTGCGGTTGGTGATCGTTATGCATTGCCGCAAAATATAGATCGGAACAGGATTGATTCTTATATAGAACAGAGTATTTCTATAAATCGAGATTTTCGTTTTCGATATTTCGGTTTGCGTTTGCAAGGTGAATTGTTAAATCTTGCGAACGTGAATTATGATGTTATTCAGTATTATCCCATGCCGGGCCGTTCTTGGCGTTTAAGTATTTGTTTATCCTATTAGTAAACTATAAAAGTAAAGTAATGAAAAAGAAGAATTTAGTTTGTGTCTCTGCCTTGTGTGCATTGATGTCTTTCTCGTTTGTCAGCTGTGATGACGACAATGAGCCTTCACTGAACATACCAAATGTATCTGTAACTAATGTCAGTTTTACGGATGAGAATCCGGAAGCTTTAAAAGTTAGCGGAACCTTAAATTGGACAGCTCCGTCTTCTGTTGACAATGTAACAAAGTACGTGATTTATGGTTCCTCTGATGGAACCGCTAAAGATATGAAAATTGCGGAGGTAGAAGTTGGAACACATTCATATGCTATTACGGATGTCGTAAATATAGGCTATTTATTAGTTATAGCCGCAAATGCGGAAGGTGAGTCTTCTGTTTATGCTTCCGTAAGAGTTATTGATTTTGTGAAGGATAGTTCTTTCATGGCTTTATATTTCTTGAATTCGGGCAATATGGGAAATAACAACTCTTCTTTATATATGTACGACATAGAAAAGGATGAGGTTGTCCCCGATTATTTCTTGGCTCAAAATGGCAGGGGGCTGGGAGATACGGCACAGGATATGATCGTGTATGGCGATAAGATGTATATCGCGGTATATGGAGAGTCTACGATAGAAGTGACAGATCTGAAGGCAAAATCCATTAAGCAAGTCAAGACAGAGGGGCAGCCCCGTTATATGGTATCAGAGGGTGGAAAAGTCTATATTAGCTATTATAATGGATATGTCGCTCGTTTGGATACCGCATCCTTGGAGGTTGAGGCGAAAGTAAAGGTCGGACGGAATCCGGAACAATTGGCGGTATCTTCTAATAAATTGTTTGTCTCAAACTCCGGAGGTATGGATTACAGTACCGAGGTTGGGTATGATAAAACGGTATCAGTGGTTGATCTGTCTACTTTTACAGAGATAAAGAAGTTGGATGTCGTATTGAATCCCACACGGATACAGGCGGATGAGCAAGGAAATGTATATGTGGTTTCTATGGGTAACTATGCGGATATACCCAATACGGTACAAAAGATAAATACGGAGACTTATGAGGTTACTTCCCTTACGAATTGTCCAAACGCAACGGAGATGGCCTATGAGGATGGCAAGCTATTTCTGTTCTATGCGCAATGGGGAATGTCTAGCCCTGCATTTTTAACATTTGATACAAAGAGCCAATCTGCGGGAACGAGCTTTATTACAGATGGAACCTCAATACAATCCCCTTATTCAATCAGTGCCGTGGGTGGAAATGTCTATGTCGCAGAGTCTGATTATAAGAATAATGGCGATATCTATTGTTTCGGAGGTGATGGTAAATTGTTCAAGAAGTTTGAGGCCGGTTTAAATCCCATGAAAGTAGTCCTCGCTCAAAAAGATAATATCTAATGCGATTACTGATTCTCTTAGGGTTCGCTTTCTGGATGGTGGCATGTACGCCATCCGGAAAGCAAACTTCTTCCAAGGAAGCTCTTTCCTCTGATAGTATTCAATATGCCCAAGGTTTCACGGTTCAGCGCTTTGATACCTATATAATGGTGGAAGTTCGTGATCCGTGGGATAGCACCCGTCTGCTTCAACGCTATTTATTGGTAGACCGGACAAAGTCGGTTCCCGGCGGATTACCCAAAGGGACGATCGTGAAGGTCCCGGTAAAAGATATTGTGATTTATACTTCTGTCCATGCGGCTATTATTGATCAACTGCACGAAACCGATAAGGTTATAGGCGTTTGTGAGCCTCGTTATATGGATACTCCTGCCATACAAGAGGGTATACAGGCCGGAAGAATCGCTGATTTAGGTGAGGCTACCTCTCCGAATATAGAGAAAATGATAGAGATCGGCGCGGAACTCGTGATAGCTTCCCCATTCCAGAACAGTAGTTATGGGCCTGTCGAGAAGATAGGGATACCCATTATCGAAGGAGCCGACTATATGGAGGCATTTCCTTTGGGGCGTACGGAGTGGATTCGCTTTTATGGTTTGCTATTCGGAAAGGAAGAGATGGCCGATTCTATATTTAAAGAAACAGAGCAAGCCTATTTGTCTCTAAAGGACTTAACCGCAAATATAGATAATCGTCCTACTGTTTTGTCGGAGAAAAAGTTCGGCTCTTCGTGGTATGTACCATCCGGAGATAGTTATATGGCTCATCTTATCGAGGACGCCGGAGCTGATTATATGTTTAAGGATTTACCGGGTGCCGGAAGTACCCCCTTAGCGTTTGAGACCGTGTTTGATAAAGCGATCCATGCGGATATTTGGCTTGTTAAATATAATCAGTCTTCTGAGATGACCTATAACGATTTACGCTCCGAATATACTCCTTACGAGAATTTCGACGCTTTTAAAAAAAAACGGATTTATACCTGTAATACAGGTGCAGTTCCTTATTACGAGGAATTCCCTATACATCCGGAATATTTATTGAAAGATTTAATCTGGATTTTCCATCCGGAGCTAGTATTCGGGTATTCTCCCCGTTATTTTAGAGAAATGCCCTGATTGTCTTAAAGGTTTCATATCTTTGTTGAAATGTCGTTTCTAGACAAATAAAGGTATTAGACTATGAAGATAAAAAAGGTATATGCTGATGCTTTAACTACATTAGCGAAGGGAACAGATGCCGGGATTTACAGGTTGAATCCCAAACGAGTTGAAATCGTGAGTTGTGAGCAAGATGTAAAACGTGTTCTTGCTGAATGTGAGAAGACTGGTAAATCTGTAACCTTTAAAGCTGGGGGGACCTCTTTATCCGGCCAGACTATTACAGATTCTGTATTGATGGAAATCAGTCCTGACTATGGAAAGGTTAAGATTTCAGGAGATGGGAGTTTGGCTAAATTCCCTTGTGGTATAACTGGAGAAGAGGCGAACCGCTGGTTGAAACCTTATGGCCGTAAGCTAGGGCCTAGCCCTGCCTCCATCAAATCCGCACGTATCGGCGGGATCGTAGCGAATAACTCGAATGGTTCTAGCTATGGTATTATCCATAACTCCTATAATACGGTCCGGGATATGGAGATTATCTTTGCGGATGGAGCCTTTTTGGATACTTCTTCGTTAGCGAGTCGCAGGGATTTCATGCAAACGCATATAGGCTTATTGGAGAAGTTGATGAATTTCCGTTTGGAGATCTTGTTGAATCCAGACATGGAAGACCGGATTCTATCTAAATATGAGTTGAAGAATACATGCGGTTATGGAATGAACTCTTTCTTGGATTATACCGATCCATACGATATACTCATGCATTTAATGGTTGGCTCGGAAGGAACCTTAGGGTTTATTTCTTCGGTTACTTTCGAGACAGTCCCCGATGAGGCTTTAAAAGCTTCCGCCTTGATTTATTTCCCCTCTTTGATGGAGGCGTGCAGAGCCATAGCCCCGTTACGCCAATGCAAAGTGTCCGCCGCCGAGTTGATGGATAGAAACGCCTTACATGCGGTAGAGGATGAACCGGGGATGCCGGAGATATTACATTCTTTACCCGAGGATGCGGTAGCGTTGCTGATCGACACGTCTTCTAATTCGGAAGAAGAACTTCAAATCCAATTCCGGGATATAGAGGAGCGGCTAGCAGATATACAGACCTTATATCCGGTATCATTTACGACCGATCCGAAGCTTTACGCTACTTATTGGCGGGTACGAAACGGTTTATTTACTTCCGCTGCGGGAAGACGGCCACGGGGTACGGTATCTATTATTGAAGATATCGCTTTCCGGGAAGAGGTTTTAGGAGAGGCTTTGGAACAAGTGCGTGGGGTCTTGTCGGATTATGGATACGGAAATGCGGTGATGTGGGGACATTTATTGGATGGAAACGTTCATTTCACGATTTTTCCGGATATAAACGCACAGGAAGGTATCGATCATTACGCTTCTTTTATGCGTAGCCTTGTAGATGTGGTACTTTACTACGACGGTAGCTTGAAAGCGGAGCATGGCACGGGACGAAATATGGCTCCATTTGTTAAAGATGAATGGGGTGAGGAGATTTATGAGTTGATGTGGAAGATCAAAAGGCTCTTTGACCCGGAAAATATATTAAATCCGGGTGTCCTTTTAAATCGGGACCCGGATGTGTTTATAAAGAACTTAAAGCAAATACCGTTGGCGAATGAGCTGATCGATAAATGCATCGAGTGTGGTTTTTGTGAGATACAATGTCCGTCAAGGCATGTGACATTGACACCCCGGCAACGTATCGTGATCTATAGGGAATTATCGGCTTTGGCGGAACAGGGGGAAACAAACTCTAAGCGATATAAAGAACTCAAGAAAGCCTTTAACTATAAAGGTAACGCTACCTGCGCTACCGATGGCCTATGTGCTACGGCATGTCCGGTTGGCATTAATACCGGTTTATTGATCAAAGAGTTACGGTGGAAAGAGAATGGTGCCTTGGCGAATGCTATCGCTTCGGGCATCGCCGGGAATATGGGAACCGTAACGGGTATGCTTCGTCCTTTGCTTAAGCTGCCCCATGTGTTTTCAAAGCTGGTGGGATATAACGCATTCGAGAGATTTACCTCTTTCTTGTTTAGGGCTTCCGCTCATAAATTCCCGCTTTGGACTCGGCATACACCTTCTGGCGCGTCAAAGTTCAAGGAACTGACGGGTGTAGAGAATGGGATGGAAATGGTTTATTTCCCGTCTTGTATTACCCGCACGATGGGAGCTTCAGCTGATTATGAAGATGTGGATTTTGTAAGTGTAACGGAACAAACAATCGCTTTATTGACAAGAGCGGACTTTACGATTCGTTATCCTGAGAATCTAAGTAAGCTTTGTTGCGGCATGGCTTTTAGCAGTAAAGGGTTCCGGAAGCAAGCGGCGCAGAAGGCAAAGGAATTGAATGAGGCTCTTTTACGAGCGAGCGATAACGGCCGCTTGCCTATTTTGTGTGACATGAGCCCTTGCTTGCTGCATATGAGGGAAACCTTGGATAAACGTTTACGATTATATGAACCTGTGGAGTTTATCTATGACTTTATGCGTGATCGTCTGAACTTTACTAAGTTGCCGGTTACGGTAGCGGTACACTCTACTTGTAGTACAACGAAGATGGGAGTACAAGACAAGCTGGTGGAACTGGCGGGCTTATGTGCGAACCGGGTGGTCTCTCCCGCTCAAGTTACTTGTTGCGGTTGGGCGGGCGATCGTGGTTTCTTCTATCCGGAACTAAACGCTTCCGGTCTTCATTACTTGAAACCGAACTTGCATGGGGCGACGGAAGGATATAGCAATAGCCGTACGTGCGAGATCGGTTTGACGATGAATAGTGGGATATCCTATAAATCGATCGTCTATTTAGTGGAAAAGGCTACTCGTTAAAAATCAAAAACCCCGGTTTCGTACAACTGAAACCCGGGGCTTTGTAGTTTGGCATTCGAAATTATAGGGAGTTTTATTTCATAGATTCTTTATTCATATTATGCGTAACCGTTAAGCATTCCGTTGAAATACATCGGTTTTAAAATATATACCTTTAAGATCCAAGCAAGCCATTGCTCTTTTGATGTATCGATCATCGAGAATGGGAATGAAATGTCGGGTTTCTTTTCGTAGTCAAACTCACAAAGCAACACATGGCCGTAATCCGTGACGATCGGGCAAGCGGCATAACCGTTGTATTTCTCGGTCGGCTCTTTGCCTTCCATGAGCGCGATCAGGTTCTTGGCGGCGATAGGTACTTGCTTACGGATAGCGGCAGATGTTTTACTGGTCGGGATACCGGCTACATCACCCAGAGAAACGATGTTCTGGTATTTCTTATGTACCAAGGTCTCTTTATCGACCATTACCCATGCGTCCGCGGCCAATTTACCTTCTGTCCAACCTAATCCGGCATCACGAACGAAATCGGGAGCGGACATAGGCGGGGTGAAGTGTAAGAAATCGTAATCCTCTACGAACGGCGTTACGATCTTTTCTTCGCCTTTTGTCTCTATCTTCTCAAAATGTACTTGCTTCGCGGATGTGTCTACACCTTTTACACGTACATTCAAGTTAATAGGTATGTTACGTTCATTATATATTTCTAGCAAGCGAGGTGTGAAATACGGGATATCGTATAGTTCCTTCGAAGCGGTAAAATAATTCAATTGCAGCTTGTCGCGTGTCCCTTGTTTCCTTGCGTAATGCTCGGATAATAAACAGATCTTTTTGGGGGCGCCACCACATTTATGTTTTGTATAGGTATCGGTATAAATACCTTTGCCTCCTTTTTTAGCGAATTCTTGAAGAGCTTTCCATGTCTTTTGGGCTCCTTCGAAATCGTAAATAGAGTTTGCGTTTCCTTGTCCCAAGGTATCGTGGGTAATACCCTCTACTTTTTCCCAGTTACATTGTAATCCCGGGGTCAGTACTAAAAAGTCGTATGGAATCTTTCCGTTACTTTTGGTCGTTACTTGATTCCATACGGGATCAACCGCGGCGACCGAGTCCTTTATCCATTTTATACCGCTAGGCATACAATCCTCTTGCTTCTTCCAAACATCTTCCGGTTGGTACACACCTGAGGCGATCAGAGTGAATCCCGGTTGATAAAACTGACGATCGCTGGGGTCAATCAGGGTGATATCCGGTTCATCAAGCCAATGTTTTAATCGGGCAGCCATACTGATACCAGCGGCTCCTCCACCGATAATAACGATTTTACCTTTTGCGCTGCTTGAAAAAGCGTTTGCTTTTCCGGTATTAGCTCCCGCGATCAGTCCTGTCGCCGCTAATAACTTAAAGAAATGTCGTCTGTCGACACCTTTCTTTTCTAGCGCATCTAATTGTTTCTCCAGTTCGTGTTTCATCATGTCGAAAGAATTTAAGATTTTATTCGCCGGCAAAGGAAACATAATAAATTACGGTAGCCATGAAAATGACTACTACACGACTTGCGCAAATGATTTTTTTATTGGATAAGACTACTACAAGACTTTCTCAATCTCTTTCTATGTGCGTTTAATATGCTGTTATGTAGAATATTATATATTAAGCATATTCTAGAAAATATTTTTAGTAGTTCATTAAGAAATCGACAAGATTCGTATCCCCATCAAGGGCTAATCGCTTTCTTAAGCGGTATCTTCTTAGCTCGATAGCTCGTACGGATACATTCATTAACGACGCAATTTCCTTCGTGGAAAGGTTCATGCGGAGTAAACAACATATGCGCAAATCGCCTGCCGTTATATCTGTGTATTGCTGGCGTAAACGATCCATGAAATTCTGGTGGGCGCTATTAAAATAGGTCTCGAACTGCACCCAATCCGCTTGATCGTTCAAGGTAGATTCGATCAAGGAACGTAAACGGGTATATAACTTATTGGGATATCGGTCACCCAATGTCTCTTTCTGCTTATCCAGTTCTTCCAACAAAGCTTGGATTGCCTCGTTTCTTTTTACCAAAGCTGTCGTCTGGAGAGTAAGCTCATTGTTTTTGTTTTGCAACTCCGTTTCCAGCATCTCGCTTTTCATTTGTTGAAGCCTTTGCAGTTCGGCTTGTCGCTCTGCCTCCAGCTTTTCTTGTTCTTTTTTCCGCAAATTCCTTAAATGGTACCGAAGCCCTTCTTGAATGGCGAACCATATCAAAGCGACGTAGATCAAATAGGCCCATACGGTATTATACCAAGGAGGGCGCACCGTGATTTGCATCGTGATCTCGGGAAACGGACCCCGGGTTACATATTTACGTACCCTTAGCTCATAAGTTCCTTCCGGAAGTTGTAAGAAGGTAATTTTGCCGTCTTTCTGCCAAGAAGACCAATCGGCGGATACCCCTTCCAGCTTATAACTGATTTGGTGATTAGGGGTGAATACCGTTGTCCCGATGTATAGCGAGAGTTCTTGGAAGTTATGGGGCATGTTGATTCTTTGCGTGTCCGGATATAAATAATGTGTACCTTCTTGATCTTGATACTCGATGCGCATAAACCGTGGCATCGTCAATCCTCCTAGGCTTCCCTCTATTAATTGGCGGGTGTTGATTAATAGGGTTCCTTGCATGGCGGATACCAAATCAAGAGAATCATTCAAGGGGATGATCCGTTTGCCATTGGTCACCAGATTCAGATCGTAATTATCGAATAGGATCCGGCATTTTAAAGTTCCTGTACCGTTTTCCCGATGGAAGAGTCCGGCCTCATTCTGGATCGTGAGCCAATACAAATTGTCTGGAACCGGGTAAATACTTTCTGCGTTGGCGAATACGCCCAATACATCTTTATTCTTAAATAAAGTGCTTACCGATAAATGATTGTCGGCCGTATCCGGATGGATATATGAACGTCCGATCTCACCGGATATCGGGGTAAACTTATCACCAAACATCAAGCTCCGGCTGAAGTAGCCGAGATTTGTCCGGATATAGAGGCGGTTATCCTCTTTTACAGCGTCTTCCAACTTCCCGATCTGGCTTCTTTTACCTAACATGGCGATGGGAGGATTGATATCTATTTGGGAGATACCATTATCCAAGGCGACCCAGATTAAGTTATTATCCTGTACGCAGATGGAACGTACGATATTATCTTGTAACTGATTATTGATGTTGAGATGTTGAAAGATCTCCCCTTCGTCGTTGGTGATATAAATGCCGGACGTAGATGTTCCCGTGAAATTGAGACCTCCGGCGCTAGCGAAAGAAGTAGGGTGCTTTTCCTCGATTTCTTTCGGGATCGTGTAGTTCGTCTCGGGGTTATCGAAACCGACGTGCGATGGGAGCGTATCGATCGGATGGTATTCCAGATTCCCGAGTTCGTCGTATAGCCAATAGCCTAACGATGATTTGCCTTGGGTATAGATAGAATCGTTCTGGAAAGATACTTTATAAATAGGGGTTTTATCCGGTAATGGATATGTGTTCCATGTATTCCCGTCAAAAGTAACCAGACCGGAATTATTAGCTACATATAAGATGCCATGATAGGAAACCGCTAAATCCCAATTCTGGCAACTAGCCTTATAATCGTCTACGGAATAATTTTGTACGAGGATAGAGGGAGCGACCACAGACGCACGCAAGGCGAAAACCGCCAGTATAGATAATAATATGATAAAAGGTAGCCGTCTGTACATGGTCTTTAAACTATAGAGACAAGGCATAAAGCCTTGTCTCTTTATATTACACACATGCAAATATAATCAAATTTTGATTACTTGTACTCCTGCCAGCTCTTAATCTGTATATCTTCTACGTTCATATTGCAGAAAGCGTCGATAAAGGCGCTAGCCAGACGGGCGTTCGTGATCAATGGAATGTTATGATCGATCGCCGCACGACGGATCTTATAGCCATTGGTCAACTCACGTTTGCTATGATCTTTCGGGATATTTACTACCAATTCGAAAGCGTGATTGCTGAACATATCCATGATATTCAAATCACCTTCCTCATCCGGCCAGCAAACGGCGGTTGCCTTGATTCCGTTATCGTTCAGGAACTTGGCGGTTCCGTGCGTACCATAGATCGTGTAACCCTTGGCATCCAGCATGCGGCAAGGCTCCAATAAATCGACCTTGCTCTTAGCTGCGCCGGAAGATACTAAAATGTTCTTCTTAGGAATACTGTTGCCTACGGCGATCATGGCGGAAAGCAAAGCCTCGTTGAAATCGTCGCCTATACAACCTACCTCGCCGGTGGAGCTCATGTCCACACCTAATACAGGGTCTGCCTTATGCAAACGGGCGAATGAGAACTGGGAAGCCTTGATTCCGATCCAGTCGATATCGAATGCGCTCTTATCCGGTTTCGTATACGGAGCGTCCAGCATGATGCGGGTAGCCGTCTCGATAAAGTTGCGTTTCAATACTTTAGATACAAACGGGAAACTACGTGAGGCACGTAAGTTACATTCGATTACTTTCACGAAGTTATTCTTCGCCAAGAACTGGATATTGAACGGACCGCTGATATTTAACTCCTTTGCGATCATCTTGCTTACTTTCTTGATGCGGCGGGCTGTCTCGAAGTAAATCTTCTGAGCCGGGAACACCAAGGTAGCGTCACCGGAGTGAACACCGGCGAACTCGATATGCTCGGAGATCGCGTACTCAACCACCTCGCCATTCATAGCGACAGCGTCGAACTCGATCTCTTTCGTTCCTTGCATGAACTCGGATACGACCACCGGATATTCCTTGGAAACCTTAGCGGCCAAATCCAAGAACTCGATCATCTGCTCTTTCGTATGGCAAACGTTCATCGCCGCTCCGGACAATACGTAAGACGGACGGATCAAGATCGGGAAACCTACTTTCTCGATAAACGCGTCGATCTCTTCCATGCTGGTAAGCTCTGCCCAACGAGGTTGGTCGATACCTAGCGAATCCAACATCGCGGAGAATTTATGACGGTTCTCGGCACGGTCGATCGATAGCGGGGAAGTACCTAATACCGGAACATTCTGGCGGTACAGTTTCATCGCCAAGTTGTTCGGGATCTGTCCACCTACGGAGACGATCACGCCCTTCGGCAATTCCAGATCGATCACGTCTAGCACGCGCTCGAATGAAAGCTCGTCGAAGTACAGACGGTCGCACATATCGTAGTCGGTAGATACGGTCTCCGGGTTATAGTTGATCATGATCGATTTATAACCTAGCTTACGAGCGGTCTGGGCGGCATTCACCGAACACCAGTCGAACTCAACGGACGAGCCGATACGGTAAGCTCCGGACCCCAAGATAATCACGCTCTTCTCATTCGGGTAGTAGGTGATATCGTGCGGCGTGCCGTCGTAAGTCATATATAGATAGTTGGTCAATTCCGGGTGTTCGGAAGCGATCGTGTTGATACGTTTCACGGTAGGGAGAATGCCCATTTTCTTACGCAAGTTGCGTACGCGGATATTCTCTTTCTCCATATTTCCTTCCGGGTTCTCTACGTAACGAGCGATCTGGAAGTCTGAGAAACCAAGGCGTTTCGCCTCTTTCAATACATCTTCCGGAAGATCCTCGATCTTGTTGTAACCTTTCAATACGTTGGCGTAATCCACGATATTCTTCAAGCCCTCCAAGAACCAGCGTGTGATCTTTGACAACTCATGGATCTTGTCTACGCTATATCCCTGTTCCAAGGCTTGCGCCACGGCGAAGATACGCAAGTCGGTAGGGTTCGCCAACTCCTCGTCCAAGTTATCGAAATGGATATCGTTGTTACCTACGAAACCATGCATTCCTTGTCCGATCATACGAAGACCCTTCTGCATGATCTCCTCGAAGCTCTTACCGATCGACATGATCTCGCCGACGGATTTCATGCTGGAACCGATCTGGCGGCTAACGCCGACGAACTTCGTCAAGTCCCAACGCGGGATCTTCACGATCATATAATCTACCTCCGGCGCTTTGTACGCGGAGTTCGGAGTACCCATCTCGCCGATCTCGTCCAATCCGTAGCCCAACGCCAACTTAGCGGCGACGAAAGCCAATGGATAACCGCTGGCCTTGGATGCCAAGGCGGAAGAACGGCTCAAGCGAGCGTTCACCTCGATCACACGGTAATCGCAAGTCTCGGAGTTGAAAGCGTATTGGATATTACATTCACCCACGATACCTAAGTGGCGGATCGTCTTGGTAGAAAGTTCTTTCAATAAATCTAATTCTTTCTCGGTCAAGGAGCAAGTCGGAGCTACTACGATACTCTCGCCGGTGTGTACGCCTAGCGGGTCTACGTTCTCCATGCTCACTACCGTGAAGCAATGGTCGTTCTTGTCGCGGATCACCTCGAACTCGATCTCTTTCCAACCCTTCAAAGATTCCTCGACCAAGATCTGGGATGAGTAAGCGAAAGCGCTTTCCGCCAAGGTGCGAAGCTCGGCCTCGTCCTTGCAGATACCACTGCCCATACCACCTAATGCGTAAGCGGAACGGATCATTACGGGGAAACCGATCTTGTAAGCGGCAGCCACGGCGTCGTCCATGCTTTCTACGGCTTGGCTGATCGGGGTCTTCACTTCTATCTCGTTCAGTTTCTTAACAAATAGGTCACGGTCCTCGGTGTACATGATAGCCTCAACGGATGTACCCAATACTTTCACTCCATATTTAGCCAACGTGCCGCTGGTGTAAAGTTGAGTACCGCAGTTCAAAGCGGTCTGCCCGCCAAACGCCAATAGGATTCCGTCCGGTTGTTCTTTTTTGATAACTTCCTCCACGAAGTAAGGAGTGATAGGCAAGAAATATACCTTATCGGCTACTCCCTCGGATGTTTGGATAGTCGCGATATTCGGATTTAGCAATACGGTACTGATCCCTTCTTCTTTCAGAGCCTTTAACGCTTGCGAACCAGAGTAGTCAAACTCCCCGGCCTGTCCGATCTTCAGGGCACCCGAGCCCAGAACAATCACCTTTTTGATATCACTTTTCGACATAGTAATTTGGGTTGTTTTGTTTATTATAATGATTTTAGAATATTATATTTATATTATATCACCGGACCGATGGACACAAAAAAAATGCGTTAGTAAAAGTAACCAACGCATCTTATATAACCAAATTATAATCCCGTAAAATAGAGAAAAGAGCCTCAACCTCCGACATATAACCGGAATAGAACTTCGGATTATCCTTATGTGTCTTGTTTGTCATCTGCTCTCTCTTCAAAATTTCGGCAAAGATAGGGCTTTTGTTTGAAAGAACAAGTTATTTTCTTAAATTTGTAGTATTGTATCAGAAAAAAGAAAGCTTATGGCACGAATAACGATTCCTTATGCGGTAGCGGATTTTGTAGAGATGCGGGAACGCAATTTCTACTATGTGGACAAGACCGATTTCATTCCGGGCTTGGAAGACTATAAGGCTCCAGTCTTCTTGCGTCCCCGTCGTTTCGGGAAAAGCCTGTTTATCTCTACCTTGGCTTGTTACTACGACCGTACCAAGGCCGACCGGTTCGAGGAATTGTTCGGCGGGACTTGGATCGGGGAGCACCCGACGGAGGAGCATAATCGTTATATGATCGTGCGCTATGATTTCTCAGCCATGGTTATGGCTGATGATATGGAGGGGCTGGAGCGTAACTTCAATCGCTTGAACTGTTCTCCGGTGGAAATTATGGTGACGCATAACCGTGACGTGTTCAAGGATTTTCAATTCTCTAGCCGTGATGATGCTTCCCAGATGCTTGAGGAGGTCTTGGGATACGTTCGCGAGCACGGCCTCCCTAAGGTTTATATATTGGTCGATGAGTACGATAATTTCACGAATCAACTGCTGACGGCCTATAAAGATCCGCTGTACGAGCAAGTGACCACGAGGGACAGTTTCTTGCGTACCTTTTTCAAAGTCATAAAGAAAGGTATCGGCGAGGGGAGTGTGCGTACTTGCTTTTGTGCGGGAGTTCTTCCCGTCACGATGGATGATTTGACCAGCGGGTATAATATAGCGGAGATCTTGACCTTGCATCCGAGGTTTCTGGATATGCTTGGTTTTACGTATGAGGAAGCGAGCGCTTATCTGGGATACGTGTTGAAGAAGTATGGCACGGGGCAGGACTCTTTTGAGGAACTTTGGCAACTGATCGTGAATAACTATGACGGCTATCGCTTCCGTCCTGGCGCGGAGCCTTTATTCAATTCCACGATCTTGACCTATTTCTTTAAGAACTTCGCCACGATGGATGGTATGATCCCGAGTGAGCTGGTGGATGAGAACCTGCGTACGGATATCGGTTGGATCCGTCGCTTGACCCTCTCGCAAGAGAACTCCAAGGAGATGCTGGATGCGTTGGTGATTGACGACGAGTTATCCTATAACGTTTCCGACCTGTCGAGCAAGTTCAACAAGAGGAAATTCTTCGACAAGAACTTCTATCCGGTCAGCCTCTTTTATCTGGGTATGACCACGCTGCGGAATAATTACCGCATGGTGCTACCCAACCTTACGATGCGCAGCATCTACATGGACTATTACAACGAGATGAATCATATAGAGGGAAACGCCCAACGCTATGTGCCTACTTACGAGCGTTTCACGGAAGAGCGTCGTTTCGAGCCGCTGGTACAAAACTACTTCGAGCAATACCTCGGGCAGTTCCCGGCGCAGGTGTTCGACAAGATCAACGAGAATTTCATCCGTTGCTCCTTCTTCGAGCTTTGTTCCCGTTACCTGAGCAGCTACTATACGTTCGCCATCGAGCAGAACAATTCGGCGGGCCGTTCGGATTTCGAGATGACCGGTATCCCCGGTACGGACTATTACAAGGATGACCGGTTGGTGGAATTCAAGTATTTCAAGGCGAAGGAGGTGGAGCGCATGCTGGCGCTCAGCGATCCCCGTCCCGAGGACGTGGCGCAAGTACTCGCCTACGCCAAGGATACCAAGGAGAAGTTCCCGTACTACCATGTCCGTTCCTACATTGTATATATCTGTGCCAACAAAGGATGGAAATGCTGGGAGGTGACTCCGTGATATCAATCCAATTGCTTTATTAATAGTACTTTGTGGTGCCAATGATGTGCCATGCTATTGGCACGTTCGTAACATGGGTAGTGGCACAAGCCTCTCTTCCTTGGTTTACCAGTCGTACTCCTAGAAATAAGCGTCGAAACCTTTTGGCTCTTTTACCCCACAGCGTTTGAGCGCATTCAATACGACCTGTTGCTCGGAGGGTGAGAGCGGCCTTTCTCCCTTGCGGACACGGTAGTAAGTACGCCGGCTGAAGTGCCTCATGAGTCCCGGGATAACGGAGAGCATCTGTTTGTGCGGCAAGCTCTCCAATAGGCTTACGAATCCCGCGGCATAGCGTACTTTCTTGTTCGGACGGTAATAAGGGCAAGTTCCCTTCAATGAGGCGAGGTGTCTCGGGCTGATGATCTGCCAATAGGCCGTCTCGTCGGGCTTTATTAAGTATTCTTGTTAAAGGTGATTGTTTGTTTCGGCGTTCTGGAATAGGGGTGTTTACGCGTGCGGCCTACCTCATGAATTTACGAGGTAGGCCGCATAAAAATAGCTATTATCAAGTACTTATTTAACCGTAACATTCCATCCGGAAAGAATACCTCCGTAGAAGTAAAAGTCTACGCAGAATGTTTTTCCTGTGTTTAGCTCTTTGACCTCGTAGTATTTCGTGGCACCTTTTTCGTTCACCAATTTATAATCGGCGATATTCGGAATAGGCACGTTGGCGAGCTCCTTGATCTTTGCGTTTATCATGTTCAAGATATCCATGTTCTCGAAAGGATTCGTTACTTTGGTACTCTTGGATAAAGCCGGATTCACCCCATTGTTCTCGGCACGAACCGCACGAACACTATCCGCATAAGCCTTGAACATCGCACGGCTTTCCGGAGTGCGTAAAGCGGATACGGTAAAGATAGAGATTCCTTCCGCCCCATGATTTAGCGCGGCGTCCATGCTGGCTTGCATATCGTCTGAAACCATTAAGCCGCAGTAAAGCGTTGTTTTCGGGTTCTTATCCCGAACATCCTCTATCATACAGTCTGAGATAAAACTAATATCTTCCGTGTAGAAGTTATGGTATACCATGGGGAAGACAATGTCCAGATTCCATTTACCCCAGTCTTGACGAACCATTTTGGACGCCATCTTGGGGGTTGGGAAAGGAGAGGCTGCCATTTTCTTTCCATAGGAGTGAACCACGTCGGCGATCATATTGGCTACCTCGGTAATCTGGTCACAACGGAATTGAAGCCATTTCTCGTCTTGCGAGGGATCTTCTTGTTCCCTTGGATCATATCCGTAAGCGGCCTTGAACTTCTCGATCATAGCCGGGTGATAGCCAAAATCCCATTGCGGATATTCTTGATCTTGCACGATACCGTATTTCGGCCAAAGGGTAGTCGGCAGGATAACGTCCACGAAACGGTTGTAATCGATAGCGATACCGTTCAAACCCTCTACCTCGCAGTAAGCCTCTATTTTCTTCTTGATAAACTCCCGTACCTCGGGTAAGGCTGGGCACATAAATTTGTAGTAATCCACGTAAGCGGTCGTATCGGCCAAGCTTTGTCCGTTACGGTTTACGCTGAACCATTCGGGATGTTCTTTTAAGATAGCGTCTCGGTCATGTTCCAGATTCATCGTCCATAACCAAGCGTAGACCTCTATCCCATGTTTTTGGGCGATGGGAATAGCGGCCCGATAATCATCCGGAGTAGGGGCGTTTAGCATGACACCGTCTATCCCCGCCTCATTCATGATCGTGCAGATGGAGTCGAAATTCATTCCGGGCTGGTAATCCAACCAAGTCCAGAACATCGGATAAGCATCTTTCGTATCATTTTTCGGGGAACTGCAAGCACCTACGCAGCAAGCTACCAGAAGCAATACTAAATAATTTATGTGTCTCATAAGTTTAATGAATTTGATTAACGATTTATCCGTTAAAGATACGTATTCCTGTTTAATGCCGTTCTTTTTTCAGCGTAAATATCGGTAAATAAAAGAAGATGCCTAGGATAGACATGATAAGGCCGCCTATCGTTCCGGCGGCGAGCGGGAACCAAAAGGCTTCTTTATCGGTGCCTAGCATGAACGGGATAAATCCGAGTATGGTCGATATAACGGTTAGGAAAATCGGCGTGATCTTGGCGTTCCATGCCTTTAGATAAGCACGGATTGGGGAAATAGCGGGTATCCGTTCCCGAATTTGGTTATATTCGTTTAAGATATAGATACTGGCGTTTACCGTGATACCGCATAATAAAACGAAGGAGGCGAATCCACCTTGGTCGAAGTTCAGTTTGAACCAATAGAAGGTCAGGAATACCCCGATATAAGAGATCGGTATGACAAAAATGACCGCCAGCGGTTGTTTCAAGGAATTAAACAAGATACTGGTCGTAAAGAAAATAATAACGATGATCAAGAATAATAACGCATATTGTTTATTATCTTTCTGATCCCATGACCAATAGTTCTTTTCCGCTTTAGCCGTATACCCCATAGGCAGGATCTTTTTAAACTCTCTAAGTTCCCTTTTCTGTATCTTCTCGCCTTGTGAGGAAGCTCCGATATATTCATATTGCAGGCAGAGCCTGTATTGCTGGTTTACTTTCGCTATCTGTTGAGGGGTCTGGCTTTTCTCGACGATAGCGAGTTCGGACAACTTATAGGATTTATCACGGATGGTTTGAGGTACATATTGCATACTCCAGATATCGAACTCCTTTGATTGGCGGGAAGAAAGTTTTAGCTTTTCCGTCTCGTTATCAACGACGATGGTACCTGCGTAGATATCTTTACCGAAAACAGGCCGGATAGACGCGAATAAATCGATAGGCAATATATCCGCTTGCGCCATACGGGATTTATTCAAGTTGAAGTAGAATTCCTGATAATCATCCTTCCACCAAGAAAACTCGGAATTGATCAATACTTCCTTGATACGGCGATACGTAAGCAATTTCTCCCGTAGTTTCTCCGCCCATTCGTATAGCTCGTCATAATTATATCCGTACATCTCGATCCGGAAAGAACCTGCGTTCTCACGGACATCATTGCTGAAACCTTGGTCCATAAGTCCCCATACGCCCCAACTTCCACCACCTAATTCCAACGCTTTGCTAATCACCCTGCTTTTCAAGGTGTAGGGGAAACCACTTCGCTCGTTCTCACGGGTGAAATAGACGTTGATACTGGCTTGACGTGCGTTATAGATACTGGTCTGGAATTGCCGTATTTCCTTATAGGTACTCAAGTAAGCCTCCATTCGGTTGATCAAGTGGTTCATTTGATCAAGGGTCGTACCGTTCGGCATGGAAGCGCTGATACTTAATACCGTTTCTTCATTCCGGGTAAAATAACTTCCCTCGTATACCTTTTGGACAAATAGGCGCAAGGTTCCTCCCAAACTCTTATCGACGATAGGTTTTATCGTTTCCTTCCAAATATCTTTCGCCGCGAATTCATTGTAGCGGGCGATCCACAAAGAGTCCCTTGCGGATAGATCCTTCTCTTCCGGCTCGATCTTCTCTGGCAATAAAAATATCGGTAGTCCGAAAGCCAGTACTAGAATAAGGCAAGCCAGCTTTTTCCAATTGCAAAGGAAACGGATCTGCGCCCGGTAATAATGAGAGAAATAGACTGGGAAACGGTGTATGAACGACCGTATCGGACGGACCACCGGATGTTGTTTCCAATGACTCCGAGCTTTTGGGGAAGAAGAAGCGGCTTTCTTCGGGTGCAAATTCATCTTATCGATCAATGCCGGAACCAAGAATAATGCGATGAACAAAGATACGGCCAGATTAATGATCACGACAGCGGCGAAATCTTGTAAATTCAACCGTATCTTCTCATCCAAGAAGAAGATAATCACGAGGGCACCCATAGTCGTCAAAGTTGCCGCCAGAATAGACAAGAAAGCTTTCCGGTCATGATGGTGCCGGATGTGATCAGTCATCACGATCGTATTATCGATCACCAAGCTGAGAGAGATCGTGATACCCGCCAGCGAGTACAATTGCATCTCCAACCCTAATAAATAATAAAGGATAACGGCTATACACAGGTTGATACTTAAACTGATGATGATCAAGAACAGATAACGTACATTCCGGGTAATCAGCAGAACGAAGAGCAAGAGGATCAAGATGGTCAAGCCTGTACGGACGTAGATTTTATCCAATTCTTCTTGGATAAATTCGGTAGCGTCGTAACTGGTATGGATCTCGTAACCGGGAGGAAGCAAGGTGCGGATATGTTCCATTTCTTCCTTCACTTTCTTGGCTAATTGCAACTGGTTGGCAGTCTCTTCCGCACGGATAGACAGGTAAATAGAGTTTAAACCATTGATCCGGTAGTAACTTTGTGGGGCCTCTTCTTGCCGGGTTACCTTTATCAATTGATCCAGCCGGATTAAGCTACCATCTTTGTTTGCGACGGTGATATGCGATGGTTCGAACCCATTCGTGATCTTTTCCGGCATTAACGCCAGACGAATCCATTCCTTGCCGGTATCTCCTTGTCCCATATTAGCGGTTCCAAGGAACTCTTTTTTGTAATATTGGCTGATCGCCGATTGGATATCCTCTATCGTGATCCCCAGATCCCGTAGCTGGCGGCTATCGTATTCCAAGCGCCATTCCATAGGGGTTGCCCCGCTAACATCGATACGATAAATACCTTGCACGCTGCTAAGCCGGGGCTTTATCTGATCCTCGGCGAATCGCTGGATGAATATCGGGGTAGCGGAAGCGTTCAAGGTATAACTCATGAATGGGCGTGATTCCTTGTCGTCCGGACGGCTCATCTCTAAAATCGGATAACTTAATTCTTCCGGAAGGTCCGGCCACGTCTGCCTTACAATGGTTGATGCCTCAAAACGTGCGGCATCTATATTCGTATGTTTATCTAGTTCTAAGGTAATCCTTCCCCATCCGTTTCCCGAGGTCGAGGAGATCTCTTTGATTCCTTTGATACGGGCAAGCATCGCCTCCAACCGGGAGGTTACCTCCATCTCGATAACCCTCGCTGAGTTGGAGGGCATATGATAGCTGATACTTAATTTCGGCAGCGTACGGGAGGGAGATAGCTTGATCGGCAATAAAGGCACGAAGGCGATCCCCGCCAATGCGATACAGAGGAAGGTGACGATGATCGTAAAGGATGATATGTTCGGCTTAGAACCCATGCTCGTAATCAAATTCGTTGGCTAATGAGATGCCTGTCTCGAAATCATGTAAGGTGAGCTTACGTATTTTGTAATAGCTCAACCAATAATTTTGCAAGGCCGTGATATAATTACGTTGCGCTTCCTGCTGCCGGTTCAAGGAGAGCGTAAGGCTATTGATATCCGCTTTGCCGATCATGAAACGTTGCTTGGTCTCGTTATAGGCCATGATCGCGATGTCCAAAGCCTCTTCGGCGCTGGCGATCAGGTTTTGCTGTACATTGAAATCGCCGACAGTCATGATTACGTCTTCCTCCAGAGTGACTTCTGTCTGCCGTGCGGATATTTGCGTAACATTTAGATTGCTTTTGGCTATATTGTATTTACCCTTCCGTACTCCCCAGTCTATAAGGGGAATAGAGATAGATATCGATACCAAGTCCTGCTGCAGCGGATTCTTGTAAACTTCCTTAAACTGGGTCGCTACTTGATTGAAACCGATACTGGCATTCAAGGAAGCGTTGAATAAGGTTTCCTTTTTGGTCTTATCCACTTGTTGCTCGGCCTCTAACACCTCTTGCCGCACTTCCAGAAACTTGGGGTTATTCTCCCGGGCTAACGTCAATGCTTGATCCACCGGAATATCCATATCATGGGGGCGTGACGGCAGACGAAGCCGTATCTCCGTATTCTTATCGAAATTCAAATACGAGGCCAAGCTGAACATGGCTCGCTTCAAGGCTATATCGGCGTTTTGTAACGTATTGCGGGCATTGATCGCATCCAGCTTGAGTGTCAGTAAATCCGCTTGACTAATAGCCGCGATCTTATGCCGCTCTTGGCCGGTACGGTATAACGTATCGGTTGTCGCTACATTTTCTTTGGCCATATCATATTCTACTTGAGCCATGGCTAAAGAGAAAAAATAAGTGGTGGCTTGCTCGCTGACGGTCTCGATATTATAAAGCAACTCTTTCTTTACTTTCTCATATTTTAGAGGCTCTATCTTCTTCTCCCACCGGAAAGGATTGTATCCCAATAAATCTTGGCTGTATCCGATACGGATTGGAACGGAGGTGAACTGATTATAAGTATTCGAGCCGAAATAGCGCATATACCCCAGATCCGTATCCACGAAGAAACTACCACCCAGCATATCGAAGTTCTGCTTGATCTTTAAGTTTCCTCCCGCATAAAAGGACTGTTGCTTACGGTATTCGTCAATGTCTTTTTCTGAATCGTATCGTTTCGTGATATCCCGGTAATATTCGGCGGGTGTGATATTCAATGTAAGACTAGGCAGTCGCTCCGCTTTGTAATTACGAAACTCCCAGTAGCCGGACAAGAATAGGTTTTTCGTACGAAAAGCCTCCAGCGAGCTATCGGCGGCCAATGAGATCGTCTTCTCAAGGGAAAGGACGAGCGATTGGGCCGATACTCCTTCGGCTAATAGCGAACAGAACGCGTATAAAACTAGGAATGTCCTCTTGTATCTTTTTTTCATAATGCATGTCTCCTATAGATAAACCAATAAACCAAAGGGATAATAAATAAACTGACTACCGTACCGATCAGCATCGCCGAGATCATGGCAATGGAGAGTGGCTTTTGCAACTCACTACCCATATCGAACGTGAATAGTAGCGGTACCATACCGAATATAGTTGTCAATGAGGTCATGATAATCGGGCGCAGACGGCGACGACCCGCCTCATGGATCGCTTCCATCAAGGGTACACCTTCTTTCCGAAGCTCATTGATCGCGTCCAGTTTCAAGATAGAGTCGTTTATGATGATACCGCAAGTTACCACGATACCGATAGCACTCATCAGGTTTAAGGTATGCCCGCATATCCATAATACCAGTAAGGAGGCGGCTACGTCTATAGGTATTTCCAGCAGGACGATCAAGGGCTGCAAGAAGCTCTCGAATTGCGCCGCTAAGATAAAGTACATCAAGAGAATGGATATGAACAAGATGACGACCAGTTCATTCAGCATTTGTTGGTTCGAGAAGAAGCTTCCCGAGAAATCGATGTCCCAATTCGTCTTATCTTTGGATTCGCTGCGGACGAGCTCCCGAATATTTTCCATTAACTGTTCCGCATTCTCTACTTGATAGAAGCTAAAAGGAATATATTCCCCGTTCTTTCCAGCGGTGAGTATCTTCAAATCCTCTCCGGGAGTAATTTTTGTTACTGCACTAAGAGGGACATGATTCGTCTTTTGGTTTTCGTCCGGTTGCGTACGGATTAACGTATTATGTAGGATATGATCGACCGTTTGCTCGTTTCCGGCTAGCGTGATCGGTAAATACTGTTGATAAGAGCGTAAAGTAGCGACTTCATTTTCCTTGAAGGCCGTCTTAAGTACCCGGTAGACCTCTTCATAGGAGATATTATAAAGTAATAGTTTCTGATGGTCTATGGATATGTTTAATTGATTCTCGAAAGCTACGCCAACGGGAGCGAGACCGGTCTTACTCTCTAGTGTTTTCTCTAGTTTTTGCAAAGTAGGGGCATCCGGAGCTTGCTCTTTGTTACGGGCATAGAACTCGGCTACGATATCGGCCTCACCGGTTACGAACAGTTTCTCAAACACAGTCTCCGGCGGAGAGAACGATAATACGGCTGTCGGGTAATTTCGCTTTACCCAAGCGGAGATTTCTTGTTGTAAAGGAGCGATAGCATCGGTCTCTTCTGTCTTGAAATAAAGCTCTACTTCCGAGATGGATAATTCCCTGTCTCGGTTTAGCAGGAATTGTTGCTGTCCGATATAGGCCGTGTGTTGCGCACCTAACCGATCGGCCTCACCAAATAATTCGGTGACTCTCTTTCTATTCTCATCAATATGGATGTTCTCATTCCATTCAACATGTGCGATTAACTCATTCTGATCGATTTCCGGCATCCGGCTTTTGGGGATCATATAGAATAGGATTGCGCAAAGGGGGATGGTGACAGCTACAAATAGTAGGCTAGTGGTCTTATGCCTGAATATGAAATCAACCCCTCCGTCATAGAACCGGTCCAGCGTATGCTCCTTGATCAAATTGTTTATTTTCAGGTTGAAAAAGGAATGCTTGATCTCCGGTATGCTGTAAACTAATTTGTAAAGTACAGGCAGTAACATGATTCCGGTGAAATAAGAGACCATTAAACCAACCGTAACGGCAAACGCCTGATCGAAGAAAATCGCTCCCGCTATACCACTCATAAATACCAGCGGAACGAATACAGCGATCGTGGTAAATGTGGAACTAAGCATGGGGGTGATTACTTCTGTGGTCCCTTTTATACACGCTTCTTCCAGATTATCTCCTTTTGCCCGGTATTGCGCTATATTCTCCGTCACGATGATGGAGCTGTCTATCATCATACCCAATGCCAGAATTAATCCGGATAGGGAGATGATATTTAAGGACATATTGAAAAGGTAGAAGAACAAGAAACTAATGATGATACTGACTACCATACTTAGTCCGATTACCGCCGGGCTTTTTACGTCTCCGAGGAAAAGGATCGCCACGATGCAGATAAATAAGAAACCTAACGATAGGTTCTGCTTGAGGTTGGAGATCGTATAATCCAATAACTCGGTCTGGTTTCTTGTGATCGTAAATTCAATATCCGGGTAAATAGACTTGAAATAATCGGTAACCTCGGCAAGCGCCTCTTTCATATTGTCCATATTCTCATCCGCTTGCTTGATAACGGCTAACGTGACGGCCCTTTCCCCGTTGGCTAGCGATAAGCCGGTTTCTTTTTCTGGTACGACAGCTACTTTTGCCAGATCTTTTATCTGGAAGATCCGGTCATTCTTACGGATATAGATATTTTGTACGTCTTCCGGTGTACGTAATAAGGTAGAAAATTTGATATTGTACTCATAATAACCATCCCGTACGGTCATGCTTCCCGGCTCTATATTATTGGCAGACAAGGCTGATTCCAAATCATTTAACGTAATATCAGCCATATCCAAGAGCTTCATATCCGGTACGATCTGTAATTGCCGTCCTAATATGCCCGTGATATCCACCATCGCCACTTCCGGCAACTGTTCAATCCTTCGTTTGATCACTGTTTCCGCGAATTGGCAAAGATCGAGGAAAGCGGCATCATTTTCAATTGTCTTGAGTGTGAGGTTGAGGCAAAACACCGGAATGTCCGTAGCGCTCGCCTTGACTACCCGTGGACGTTCTACCTCACGGGGCAGGTAATTCATGGCGGCGTCTATTTTCTCATTGACCTCTATAAAGGCAAGATCCGTGTTCGTGCCAAAGTCGAAGCTAAGGCGGATAATACCCGCTCCATCACGAGTCTCGCTATGGATATCCCGTAATCCTGCCACTTGCATCAATTGCAAACGGACCGGCTTCACGACGGTGTTTTCCAATTCCCGTGCGGATGTATTTTGTCCGGATATCTGAACGGTAATCTCAGGTATGGCGATATCAGGCAATAAGGAGACCGGTATGGTGAAATAAGTCACCAACCCCACGATAAAGCAAGCCGTAAAAGCCATCAATACCGCTATCGGACGTTGTAGCAGGAAGCGAATCATACGCAACTAATTTTCAATTCTCAATTCTCAATTTTCAATTACCTTGACCGGTGACTCATGCGCCAGATTAATATTGCCGCTTGTAATCACGACATCCCCTTCTTTCAATCCTTCCAAAAGGGTATAACTATCCGCGTTTTCCAGTCCGGTGCGCACGTAGTTCCAATAAGCGTGCCCATCAACTAAAGTAAATACGACTTGTTTTCCGGAACGTAATACCACAGCCGTTTTAGGTACGACCAATTGCTTCCCAAGCGAGCGTTGTACGCTAACCCGTACATTCATGCCTTCGAATAATTTACCTTTGTCGTTTACCGCCGCTTTCACTTGTACCATCCCGTTCTCATCCACTAGCGGGTTGATCTCGGATATACGTCCTTCAGTCTTTAAGCTGGTGGTGGCGAAAGGGGTAACTTCCACTTTATCTCCGTTTTGGATAAGCGGCAACTCACTTTCCAATACGGTGAAAGAGGCTTCCAGACTATGAGGATCGATAACGGTACAGAATGCGTCCGTCGTAGACACCACGTTCTCTTGTTTAGCGAAAAGGTTTGCGATAATACCGTCGAAAGGCGCGATTAGCGTCGCATTCTGTTCCTCATATTGGGCAAGTTGATATTGGGCGAGCGCCAGATCATATCCACTTTTTACCCGTGCTAGGTTGAGCGTTGCGGGCGGGACTTTCGCTGAGTCTTCCAGCATATATCCTTGACCGATCAATACGTCTTTTAATTCAAGCCTCGCTTTCTCTAGGGCATCTTTGGCTTGCGCTGTTTTGTTCGTGAGCCGGAAAGTAGCGAGTTCCGCTATTTTCTGTCCTTTGTTTACCCGGTCTCCGTTCTTCACGTAGATACGGGCGATGGGTTCCGCCGACTCAAACCGTAAGTCCACCAACTTGCGAGCGGACAGTTTACCATTGCTTATCAACTCATGATTAAATTCCGTTTGCTTCAATGTCATGATCGTGACTTCGTTCGCCTCATCCGGCAATACGGTCTCTACGGAATCCTGTGTGGTATCTGTATCTTTCTTTTCTCCGCCGCATGCGCTTAAACAGAATAAAAGCGTAAAGGTCAACAATTTATAGTATTTCATACTCGTATGATTGATCGGTTTGTACAATTTGTCATTCGCAAATATAAGTATTTATTGTTACGATGTAGTCGTAATTGCTATAAAAATAAGGATATTGTATTCATATTGATGTGTTGTTTAACATACTTCGTGCTTTCTCTTTCATTTCTTTAATAGCGGAACTTTCCACTTTGGGTTTCTTAGTTAATACGGAATCAATCGCCTTTTTCAATTTTGCAGGTTGAAAATAAGATGGTTCCGTATAAAGATTCATTAACAGATAATACGGATAGATACGTTCCGGTAAAATATCAATGGCATGTAACAGGTGCTTTTCCGCTTGTCGGTATTCACCTAAACACTGCTCATTTTTAGCCATTACGTAATAAAGCATGGGATCGGAGCTTAATAAGACAGCTCTTTCCAGATATCCATTCGCTTTCTCGTATCGTCCGGTCTTGCTTAGGCATTGAGCGACCTCGAAAAGGAATTCCGGTTTATGCTTCAATAATGGATACAAAGGTTCATATACCTCCAAGGCCGCTTCGTAAGCTTTATTATTGTAAAACATTTGCGCCTTATTCCATTGTTGATAAGCCTTATAATGATCTTTTTGCATCCAGAACAAACCAATTCCAAGAATAGCGATTCCCATAAAAAATATCTGTTTGCCCCATCTATGGCCATTTGATTCGGCTTGGTTCTCACGGATCTCATCCTTGTCCGGTGTTACGCTCATCACCCCTAGGAATATCAATACTACCCAAAACTCCGGCAATTGCAATGGATAAGAAGAGAAGGCGAATATAGCCAGAGACATCAATCCCCCGCAACAAGCATACCTTTTGTTCTTTATTCCTTTATAAAATAGAAGCCCCAGCCAGCCTATAAATAGGGCTAATCCTACTAACCCCTGTTCTAATCCAATCTGCAAGTATTCATTAAATGCGTACTCCGGGCATCCGGCAACCAACTTTTCCTGTTCAGTCGCTTTTCCCGAAGCCATGTATTCCGCTTGTGTTTCAGCGTAAGCGGCAGGGAACCCACCTAGGCTGGTACCTGTAATCGGTTGTTTTTGTATCGCTTTCGTCGTGATCTTCCACATCAGAAACCTTCCGTCTGCCGAATCTTTCTTTAATGTATAGAGTGATGCGCTCCCGCCAAGAAGCAATATGCCGCCTAGGATACCGCCTATGATATACCACCTTTTGTGTTGTCTCAGTCTGGTCGCTGCCTGTTTCCTGTCAAGGCGGTACAGGGCATATACCCAGGCGCAAGAAACGACCACCGCTATCCATGCCGATCGGCTCATTCCCGCAGGAAGTACAACGATCGCTGTGCCTATACATCCCATGGACAGGTAATAGGGCATATTTCGTTTGGACTGTTCCAGCAAGATGCCAAGAGCCACCGGTAATGTGATCGCCAAATATCCGGAATAAGGCCCCGGATTGAAAAAAGAGCCGGTCAGCCGAAACAGGGAATGGTTCGAATAGGCCCATCCCTGTAATTGACGGAAGCCCCAGATGGCTTCTATAAGGCCTGTCGCGATAAAGAACATTGAAAAATATCCTATGAGCACCGGATATTCATGGAACACCTGCCGAAGCAGATACCACAAGACAACCATTTGTCCGATAAACAGGAGCTTTTCCGGCTCCGGGTGTATGGAGTAGGGATAAGAGAGGAGGATAAGCCCCAAGAGGGAAAGGGGGAGGATATCCACGTAAGTCCATGGGCACAGCCCCTTGCTTGGATTCAACCACAAACCTTGTAGGGACACGGCGGATAAGAACAGGGCGATTAGTTGAATCCAAAAGGTTTTCTCTGTCACCAAGTGTGTGGATAGCATTCCCAATCCTGCGAAAGGGGCGCTCAGCAAAAGTGTCCCGAGTAGGGTATATACGCCGAGTTTCAACAGCTCTTTCATGGTTAATATCTTTTTACCGTATCGTTTTCCACCAAAAAGATACGATCTTCCGCAGCCTTTTCCGGTCGCGAGATCATCGCTTTCAACAGGCTCCCTTTAGGTATCTTGCGAATGAGGATGCCACCGGGTATCGTGTCTGTCGGGAAATATCCGTTTTTAAAACACTGCTGTTCCTGTTCCCAATAAGCGAGTGTATACGGCACTTGCTGTTGATACGGGTTGTCCGAGGCGATAAAGATGGAATCGGTTCGGGCCGGATCGGGCTTAATTTTCGTGATGATCCCCGTATTGCTCACATGGAAAGGGGATGTGATGAAGCGTAGTGAGCCATAAGCCTCTTTGTCATATTCGGCGATGATAAACACATCATCGCCTACGATCTTCGGGAAGGTACAGCGGTTGCCGATCCGTTCGCTCATGGCGAAAGGCCTCCAGTTACCATGATTATAGGTACAGAGGTAAATAGGTGCTCTTTTTGATCTCACCGGGAGGTCGCAAGTCGTATGGATATCTGCGACAGGTGGTAGGTATTGCTCCGTGACAGCGGTCAATAACGGATTTTTTAAGAACGTACGGTATTCATCGGTCGACTCGGTCGTTACCGGATGTAAGGGGGCGAATCCGTATCTGTAAACCTTGGCCGGGGTCAAGAACGGCTTGGTTAGGTTGTAGATCAAGGAATCCGGGCCTTCGTACTCCGGAGCGAAAGGTAGGAATCGCCCATCCTCGTTTAAGAATGCGCACCAATAATGTTCCCCGTTCCTACGAGTCCAGATCGTATGTTCTGCTACAGTGGGAATACCGGCCGCACGCATCAGCTGGATACCATACAAGACTACCCCATCACAACGTCCAACCCCTGTCCGGTGGATCTCCTCTGCGGTTGGATAGTGGATGGGTATCTCCGTTTGATAGGTGACTCGGGTTCGTAGTATCTTTTGTAACCTCACGGCCGCATCGTACGTGTTATCAATATGCAAACTATCCAGCAAAGGGAGGTACGTCCGCATCAGCTCCTCACGTAAACCGGAGGGCTGTTCGTATAACCCCCGGTAGGGAAGTATATACCTGCAAAAATTCTCGAAACTTACCGATTTATTCCAGGGCTTGGGCCACGCCTGAAACGCCAGCTCGATATTACGGATTAGATAGTCCGAGGATAGGGTGGTGATGTCTGATACCCTCTCTCGCTTCTCATATCCGAAATGATAGACCATATTGCGTATCAAAAAGCGGGCGGCCTCTCTTTTTAATGAATCCCCTTCATAGTATTTGATGACATATTCCAACTCTTTCCTGTTATCGCCGGCTTGCGACAACGCATATTCCAACATACTTTCTTCTTGGCTTTTTGAGAAACCGCAAGAGTGCAGACAGATCCAAGCGCATACATATAAAATAAGCTTATTCATAATTCTTCAATTGTTTCGAATATTTTTCCAAAAACGTCCCTTTCTGTATTCCCCCGTGTAAGGGTCAACGGATTTCCACACTTTCCAAGCTACCCCTACGATAAATTCCTCCGGTATAAGTCCGAGATAACGGGAATCTCTAGAGTTTTCTGTCTTATCTCCGGCCACGAAGTAATAGTTGCTTTGGAACCGGTATTGTCTTACCTGTTTGTCTCCTATATAAACTTTACTATCTTTCCACGATAGGGAATCTTTTGATTCCCACTCGATCATTTGTTTGTATAGCTTATAATTTGTTTGATTCACGGTAATTCTATCCCCTTTTCGGGGGATATACAAAGGACCGAAATCATGAACATTCCAATTGAATGTAGAATCAAAAGGGAAACAACGGTAGACACCGTCCGGCATCCGATCCGCTTTTTGTCTGGATAGGTTCGCTTGACTTTCCACATTCCCCAAAGGCTCTTTTGTATGGTTGTTTCGGTAGAATCCCTGTTCGATCCGGATGGAGTCTCCCGGTAACCCGAGGCAGCGTTTGATATAATATTGCATGATGTGCATTTCGATCCGCTCCCATGAATAGGGATGCGGGTAGTTGAATACGAGAATATCATTCCGTTTGATTTGCCCGACTCCGGGTACTCTGTATATATCTACCCGCTTCCCTTTCATAGATGCGAAAATATTGAATAGCCTAGGTCCGGCTATCCATTTGTTTACTAATACTTGATCTCCGGTTTGGAGTTGAGGCTCCATGGAATCGGAAGGGATTTTGAACGTGCTGAAACAGAAGATGAGGAAGAATGCGTATATGCAACCAATACCAAATACCCCATAAAATATAAGTGTCAGATATCGTAACATCTGATTTATATTTGTTTTGTATATACGTTTTTCTATTCCCATTCTTTTATGTTTATGCCTCATTTCCTAAATCCAAATTCTTTGGATATCAGTCATCAATAGTCGAACACTACGATATGATATTCCGGATCATCACTGATACCATAGATCTTCCGTTTTTGATTGTCTACAGCGATGGAGGAGACTCCTTGGTCTAATGTGTAATGGCATTCAAGGCTACCGTCCCATCCGATTACAAATAATTCTTTGCATAATATATTGTAATTAGGCTCTGTCACCATTTTTCCATTATAAAGAACAAATAAACTATTCCCCACGTTTACAGGACTATAAAAAGCGTCTCTATAAGTTTGCGGGCTCGCTTTACTTCCGATAATGTCTCCATCCCTAAATTCTTTGAAAACAGATGCGAAATGATCCGGTCCCCGTAATTGTTTTTCCAAGGTCCCGTTCACGTTATAGATGCAAATTAAATCAGTGAAGTAGTGAGTGATTGCAACCTTCTCTTTTCGGTTGGAGGTTAGGTCTGCCCGAAACGCATTGATTAATTCGGCAGGAGTATACTCCTGCTCAGTTTTAGGATAAGTACCGAAATCCATCGTTTTCTTACCTGTTTGATCAAAAAGGAATCCAGGACTCGTCTCTTGATAGGATACGCCTAAGAACCCGTTGCCCAAGCTTCGAATATTGCTCCATAGCGGTTTTGTATCTAGGGAGATACGGCTGGCGTATTCCGGTTCTTTTCCACTGGTAAATTCCGGGATAGAGTAAGTGAAAATCGTAGAGGTCATCATATCAAAAATGACTACGGAATCGTTCCGATTGACGAAACATGGTGTCATCATCTCTTTAGGCCCTTGTCCTACAGGGATACATTCTCCTTCCTTATGTGCCGTATTGAGGTTGAAGATGTGGAATTGTTTTTCCGCCCCTTGATTGCAAGTAACTAGGAAGGAGTCGAATAATTGGATTTGTGAAGGTCGTAAAATAAGACTGTCAAATTCAATAGTTTTTCCGGATAGTGATTTTCGGACTTTGAAATCACTTCTCTGGAAGGTTATGTTTTTGTCATCTTGTTTTTGATCATCGGTACAAGCGATGAATACTAATAGGATGAGTGAAAGATGTAAGATAATGTATTTCTTCATGATACTGATTTTTTAAGGAGGGCATGCCAAATTAAGGGATTGAACACATTTTCTTCTTGCTCAAGATACCTAGAGTCTATGAAATACAAATTAAAAATCAATGAGAAAACATCTGCATTCCATTGATTTACCGACTGTATTCCATTGTGATTTTTTTCGTTTTGGCACACCCTCCTTTGATTAAATTTTAGTTCCAACGTCCCGGTATGTAAGTGGATGTCCCATCGGAATATTTGATAATACATCCTCCCCCAGAGTAACTGCAATATCCGCTTCCACCTTCCCCACTAGCCAATGCCTCCACATTGTCAAGCGCTAAATCAGAGAGTTTAATCTCGTTTTCACTCTGGTTGATGTTCCATGCCGCAGCTACTGCTACGACTGCCATTACGGCTATTCCTAAAATCTTTTTTCTCATGATATTTCTTTTTTATAGTTTATGTTTTTGAGAATTTAATCTCTTGCTTACTATTCTTCTGCAAGATAAGGATATTCTCGAATTCCTCTTTCAATTTAATTTACTACTTTTGTGTCACCTCCTTTCTGCTTCATGAGTAAAAGTGGGGTGGGAGGCTTGCTTGTGATCGTTCCAATATATCCGGCAAGCTCTCCCTTCTTTTTTATTTATTGAGCCATCCCCCGAATGTTTAATTTTATCAGTTGATTCGTATTGCATTTCACGGTAATCGTCTCGTCAAAGACTCCTTTGTCTTTCGGTGTCATGATGACTCTTACTTGAAGGATCTCTCCCGGCTTGGCGGGATGTTTGTCGAAAGATGGGCGGGCACAGCCGCAGGTTGTAGCTGCGTCTAGTATGACTAACGGGTTATTTCCTGTGTTTGTTAATCGGAAAACAGCTTCTTTGCTTTCTCCCATTTGGATAGTTCCTAGCTGTATGGATGCCTCTTCCACTTTCACGGTGGTCTGTATTTGTGAAGCGGGTTGTTTTCCGGTGACCTCTTTTAGGTATAGCTCCCGGATATTCGGGTTGTGGATAGGATTTCCTATCACTACGACCTTATTGTACTTATCCAATAGGAAGGTTTGAAATCTCCCATCGGCCGGGAAATGATTTAGTTCGTTCAGCTTGTCGGATTGATCCAGACAGATAGGTTTGTCGAAATTGTCTTTTTTCAATAGATACCGTATTTCTTTCTTGTCATCGGACTGGAAGAAAAAGAGGAAGGGAACCGTTCCTTGGGTAATGGAGTCGGTGTATTGAATCAGTTCTTTCCATCGGTGCAGTTGGAGTTTGCAACTGGTACATCCTATGGAATCCACGAAAACCAGCACCTTGTGGGGGGATTTTGGCAGGGTGAAGTCTACCGTATCGGTTGCAAACCGTGCAAAGACCATGTCTTTCGGAAATCGTATCTCTTTTCCTTGCCATTCGGATACTAAATGCTTGATCTCGTCTTTTTTCTTGTCTTGGCAAGCTAGAAGGAATAATAATAGTATGATTAGATTTAAGTATTTCATGATATTTTGTCGTTATATTTTAAATGAAAGAATCGGATCGTTGCTGTTTACATCCGTGGCAAGGATCGTCCCCGTATCCTCATCTACGTCGATACCATAAATGGCATGGTCGAGCACGTATTTCCGGACGGGGTTTCCTTTGAGGTCGAATACATAGATGTATCGCCCGCCATCCTCGATATCTTCCCCTCGTTGGTATGCCTGCCCGATATCTTTGAAACTACGGCCATGAAATACGGTATAAATGAAATTGTCTGTGATATGAACATCACTGAATCCCATGATACCCGTTGGAATTCCCTCCGATTGTGAGATTGCGAATTGAGGTTCTCCATTAGGTCCGTATCGTACGGTTTGTGTAGTATCTGTGAAGTTGTATATTTCTAATGCTTCTCCTAGTTGGGTTGCCATGACCAAGATGCCTTTTTGGGGATTATAGTCGAAGAAGCTTCGCCACGCTTGCGCCAATGCGGGGCGAGCGATGTCTTCATAATTATTTTCGGTTGGGATCTGATTAGCGGAGTGAATCCATTTCCCTTCTCGGTCTGTCCACTTTTGTCTATATTCACCGAGGTAGTCAGATACCAAAAAGCCCGATTCCATCGGGTAAAAGTCCAATGCCCTAACCAGCCGCTTGTCCATATCGATCGTTTCTACGGGGATGATGTTGTTCATATTTTGTTCAATCTTCCACCGGGTTGTTCGCATTTTGTTCGCATCGAGCGTCCAGATAGAATCCTTGGAGATAAATCGGAAGCAATCTGCCGATGCCATTTCTTCAGGTCCCTCGCCTCGTTTGCCAAACGATGTCATATATTCCCATTCGGGGTAAGAGAAGGCATGGAAGAAATAATCTACGTTGTGCAAGTCCATGATAATAGCGATACCATCCTTGACCGCTACCCGGAAAGGATAGCGGAACAAGGCGGTATCTAAGTGGATAACCTGCGCATTTAATGCCTTTTCATCGGGAAAATCCTCGTAGCGGGGGAAGTGCCGTGAGGATTCCGAACAGGATACCAGACTACCTATTAATAGAACTATGTACACGTAGTAGTTCATGTGTTATTTTAACGGTTGTATATATATTTGTAATATCCTCCATTACATGATAGAGAGCCAGCCCCATAGCAATCTCCGGATCCACTTTCACCGGAAGCTAGAGCTTCAATATTAGAGAAAGTAAGATCTGTGAAATTTTGTTTTCCTTCTTTCAAAAGAAAATACGAAGCACACAAGGCGCAAATGAAAATGATAGCGAAAGCTTTCTTGAAAGTAATTTGTTTCATGTCGTTTCTAATTTTTGTTACAAACGTACGGCTTGGTCTTTGGATAGCCAATCTTTTTAGGTGACTTTTAGCTGACAGTTGAAAAATAAGCCTTTAGTCTACCTATAGTCATCTTTCATCTTGCGAGTTGAATGAATTTATTCGTAGAAAGGAATGGAAAACGTATCTTTGCAGTTTCAACGAGGAATCATTATGGAGAAGCAAAATTGGAAATTTTATTGGAAGTGGAGTGTATTTGTTCTGATGACGATGCTTTGCTTGTTGTCTTTTTATAAATCATACCAAAATGTAAAGTATGAATTACAAGAAGAGTCTCAAACGTTATTTCAGCGGGCAGTTCAAGATGATACAAATAGGCGGATAAAAGATTTAGGGGATGCTTTTTGTTTTTCCTATTCAGGCGCTAATCGATTGGAACGAGATAGCATTACAATCAAGACTGCCGATACGATTATACATATGAAGAATAATAAGGAGGTGGCACGGAGGATGTCTTCACAGGAGAAGTCTGATTTTAGCCTCCAACATTATTTGTCCATGGAGAATCCGATTCAAGTAACCTTGCTGGATAGCGCTTTTCGTGCATCTTTGTATGAACATGCGATTCCGGCTCAGACCGTAACTTGTTATACCTTTATAGACAAGACGGAATGTAGCTCTTCGGATACTTCTTTTTATCAATCTTTTATACCATTAAAAGAAATTGTTTTTGGAGCGAATCGGGCGATCGTTTTGCAAGCGTTTGTTCAATTTCCTTTCCTTTATATAGTAGGTGAAGTGTTTTTGCGAAATATATTTTGGATTCTGGCAATGGTTATTCTCTGGGTTATTGCGATTGTCTTGACATGGAAAAGACCAAGGATAAATATCTTGCCACTACAAGAAGCACCTAAAGAGATGATACAAATAAAAGAAGATATCTTGTTCGATGAAACACATGGCGTATTGCATTATCATAGGCATCGTATCGAATTGGCAAATCAACGGCTGAAACTGTTTTGTATTTTATTAGAACATAAAGGATATTTCATAGAGTCCGATCAGCTGAAAGAAGAAATCTGGCCGGATGGAAGTGTGTCCAAAGATGCTCTTACCGCTACGGCTAAAAGGCTTAAAGAGGATTTGTCTCCTATTCCGGGTTTGGTGATAGAGAGTGCTCGGGGTAAAGGATATTCGCTAAAGATCGTTTCGGGAGAGTAAATTCTCTATCTCAACGTTCATTTGATGGTTTATTTGTGTGATGAGCTTGCTATCGGCAGTAGTACTGACTTGGCTAAGTAATATATACTGACTTGCCCAACACAGTATATATTACTTAGCTAAGTCTGTATTGGTCTTAGGATTGCCAATCTTTTGGGCTGACTTTTAGCTGATAGTCCCAAAATAAGAGGCTTGCCAGTCTAAGGTCACCTATTTATATCGTGAGTTGAATGAATTTGTGCAAACAATGTTAATTATTTTGTCCGGCTTAACCTCGTTCATGAATAAGATAGAACATGGTCAACCTCTTTTATTACTAAGTCGCAAACCGGTCAACCTGCTTTATAAATAAGATGCGAAGTAGTCAATTAAAAACGTTTACATACAGGGGTATTGTTGTTTGTCTTATGCTGATATAGGTAGACACATTCAATAACAA
>NZ_QTLI01000049.1:0-5755 GCF_003434625.1 Parabacteroides sp. AM17-47 | reverse complement strand
GAGCACTTGGCATCCAATCCTGTATTCTCTAATTTTCAATTTCAATTATCATGGGTAAGGTTTATTGTTTCTACCAGAATTACAGGGAGGTCAGCCTCCTTGTAATTCATTGCTCGGCCACACGATATGACAGGGATTTTCCTATGGAGGCGCTCCGTTCATCGCACAAGGCACGGGGATTCGCCGATATCGGCTATCATTTCTATATCACACGGGACGGGGAATTACACCGCTGCCGGCCGGTCAATCAGATCGGGGCGCACGCAGCCGGATGGAACGACAAAAGTATCGGTATATGTTACGAGGGAGGACTCGACGAACAAGGCCGTCCAGCTGATACCCGGACCTACGCCCAGCGGTGTACCTTGATGGATCTGCTACGGCAATTACGAAGGGACTATCCGGAGGCACGCATCCTAGGACATTACCAATTAAGCCCTTACATACGCAAGGCTTGCCCTTGCTTTGACGCAAGGGAGGAGTATCTCGTCTTATAAAATAGATACCGGCTCGTCATTCACTCGCTAGATTGTCCGGTTTCACGACTTACTTTGTAAAAATACCCCCTATCTCTTTCAGCTCTTGCTCTTTATGATGCCTCGTTATGAAGCGGTTGATCGTCAAGTGAAGGATAGACCATAAAACCAAGTTCAAGAGCAAGAGGTAGGTGGCGTTTACCTTCATGGCCAATAAGACATTCAATACGATGAAAAAAACAGATACGCACAGAATCGTCACCATCACCATCCGTACACGCATACCCGTACGAAGCAGCTTGTGATGGAAATGATTCTTATCGGGCAAGAACGGGTTACGATGATTACGAAGGCGATGAAGCACCACACGGATCACATCGAGTAAAGGGACCAAGACCGTGGAGAAAGCGATCACCATATAGGGATTTGGTAACTCCGGTAAGACTTGATTCGACACGCACAGATGGATGATCAGAAAACTGATCACGTAGCCCAGCGTAAGACTACCCGCATCACCCATAAAGAGCTTATGGCCACGGTTTGCGTTGCCAAAGACGTTGTAACACCAAAAAGGCATGAGGACTCCCAGCGTACAGATGGCCAACAAGGCGTAAACATATTGCATGCGGATAAAGAAGATCACGCTCAAGACCGACAGGGCGATGCTACACAAACCGGAGGCCAAGCCATCGATACCGTCTATCAAGTTAATGGCGTTCGTGATATACACCACGATAAAGACCGTGACGGGGATCCCCACCCAAGCGGGAACCGAGTACACACCGAACAAGCCTCCCAAGGAACCGAACCAATTACCGGACAGTACCAATAATAACGCCGACACGATCTGGACGGCGAACTTGTAACGGTAGCCAACACCCACTAGATCGTCGCAGACACCCACTAGATAGAGTAACGTCATGCCCACGAACAGAAAGAGATACTCATAGAGCATGTTGAACGACAGGCTCGATGAGCCCATATCCCAAAAGTACAGGCGGAAGCCTATCACAAGGAACATGGACATCAGGATCACCGGAAAAAACGACAGGCCGCCCAAACGGGGGACCGGCGTCGTATGTACCTTACGGGAATCCGGGACATCATATAACCGTTTCTTGTGGGAGATCACCAAGATCCTCGGGATGATCACCATCCCGAACAGCACGGAGAAAAGGAAGCCCGACAGTAATAGTAATGTTATTTGCATGATTTGCGTATTAGTTATTTCTTCTTGTCACCGGCCTCGAAACCGTAACCATAGCCGTAGCCATAACCGTATCCCTTGCCGTAGCCGTATTTCTTGCCGTAACCATAACCGTAACTATTCTTCCGCTTGCTCATGTCCAGGCCATTGATGACCGTCGCGAGCTTCGGGAACTTACGCTCACGCCGCAACACGTTGATGTAGCTGAAACCGGCCTTCGGTGTCACGTCCGCACGGCAGACGTACACGCACATGTCAGCCACACGGCCGATGATCGCCGTGTCCGTAACCATGCCGATAGGGGCCGTGTCCAAGATGACATAGTCGTAGCGTTCCTTCAACCGGGCGATAGCCCTCTCCAGCACGTCACGGGCAACCAGCTCAGTCGGGTTCGGGGGAATAGGACCGCCCGGGAGGATATCGAGGTTAGGGCTGATATCGGATCGCTGGACCATGTCGAACAACTCCACGTGATCCGGGTCGCTCAGGTAGTTCGTGATGCCCTCCATCTTACGGGAGATATTGAACACCTTGTTCAAGCCCGGCTTGCGGATGTCCATGCCGACCACCACCACCCTCTTGCCCAAGTAAGCCAAGCTCACCGCCAAGTTGCCAGCGACGAAAGACTTGCCCTCGCCCGGTTGCGTGGAGCTGAAAAGGATCACACGCTCGTCCTTGCCTAGCATGAACAAGAGGTTCGTGCGCAACCCCCGGAACATCTCCTCCATCAGGTCGTTCTTGTTCTCACGCACCACGATCGAGCCCTCACCCGTCTTCTTGACCAACGGGAGCTCCGCCAAGATAGCCACGCCCGTGATCGCCTCAACGTCCTCACGGTTCTCGATCTTGTATTTCAACAGGTCATGAAGGTAGACAATGCCCACCGGGATCGCCAGGCCCAAGATCAACGCCGCAAGCATGAAGACCATCCTCTTCGGGGCGACAGGACGCTCATCGGCGAGCGGCTCCTCGATGATGCGGCCGTTGTTTGCCGTGGCTGCCAGCGTGATGGCGTTCTCCTCACGCTTCTGCAACAGCATGACGTACAACGTGGCCTTGATCTCCTGCTGGCGGGAGATCGTCATGAACTCCTTCTCCTGCCTCGGGGCGTCGCTGATGCGGCTCTCGAACTTGCTCGCCTGACGGTCGATGTCCGCCTTGGCGATCTGGAGACCCTTCAAGACACTGTTCACCGTCGTCTTCACGTTGCGGCGCATAGCCTCGATGCCGGCGTTCATGTTGATGATGGCCGGGTTGCTGTCCGAAGAGGTACGCAACAGGCGCTTGCGCTCGATGATCATCGTGTTGTACTGGTCGATGACAGAGGTGAGGTTTTGATCCCGCAGGCCCACGTTGGCAGGGATCACCTCGTCCATGTTCGCAGGATCGTCGATATAATTGCGGAGATACTGCACCAAGTTGATCTGCGTGGCGTTCTCCGTACGTTGTTGCTCATACCTCGAGCTTTCCTGCAAAGCCATCTGGGCGTCGCTCGTCAAATTCGTCAGGCCGGAGCGTTGCTTGAAGGCAGCGAGCTCGCTCTCCGTAGTGCCCAGCTCGCCGTTGATGATGCCGATGCGCTCCTCGATGAACTCAGCCGTCTTCTGCGCCACCTCGTTCTTCTCGTCGTTGGCGTCCTGGTTGTAGAACGACACCAAGCGATTGATGAAATCAACGCCTCGTCGCCTCACCGTGTTCCTCAAGGATACCTTGGCGATCGTCGTCGTCTTGGACGAGGGTGTCACGCTCAACTCCTTGCCGTAAGCCTCGGCAGTGGACGTGGGCGTATGGACGTGGGCCACCAGCTCGATCTCCCCGCCCTCCAACTCGGGTATGGAATCCATGCACGTGAAACTGAAAACCCCCACGGGGGTGGGCAATATGGCGGGGAGCCTGTCGAAGCCCTGCTCCATCGTCTCCTCGTCACCCTCCTTGTCGATCTTGTACTCCGCTCTCACCGTTAGCTGACCCTCCTTCGTGTAGCGCATGCGTAGCTCGACGGGGGCCACCAGACGGTCCGCCTCCTCGGGGGTGATGAACACGTTAACGGGGGAGTTCTTGTATAAAGGGGGGTTGAAGCCCAAGGCGTTCGACTCCTCCATGTCGATATACAGGCCCATGTCGTTCACCACCTTCTTGATCAACGTGCGGGACCTCAGGATCTCGACCTCGTTGTCGAAGTTGCTCGTCATCGAGAGCATGCCAAGGTCCTGTATCGCAGCCAAGCCGCTGGCGGCGTTTGCCCCCTTCTTCTCGTCCTCCTTGATCAGCACCGACGACGTGACGTTATACACCGGCGTCTGGTAACGCAGGAAGACGTACATCCCGATGCAGCAGGCCAGTACGCTCGCCACGAACCAAGGCCAATAAACCATATACTTGAAAAACACGGCGTAAAGATTGATCTCACGATCCTCCCCCTCCGGATTGTTATTATTATTATTGCTTGTATTTATACCATCGTCCACCATCTCTCTAAATTTTCAATTCTCAATTCTCTATTTTCAATTATTTAAGTATGTTCACCAACAGGCCGGCGATCGAGACCAAGATCGAGATCGAGCTCACCCACAACGTCGTGCTGTTACCGATATCGGAGTTCTTCGCCTTCGTCTCGTTCGGCGTGACATAAAGGATGTCGTTCTGTTTCAAATAATAATACGGGGAGGTCACGATTCCGGCGTTGTTCAGGTCAAGGTTGATGATCTTGCGCTTCCCGCTCTCGTCCTCGCGGATCAGCTTCACGTTGTCACGTACGCCATAGATCGTCATGTCGCCGGCCATCGCCAACGCCTCCAGAACGTTCACCTTCTCGTTGCCGATCGTGAAGCTGCCCGGACGGGCCACCTCGCCCAAGACCGAGATCTTGTAGTTCGCCATGCGCACCGTCACGATGGGCGCCTCCTTCAAGTAAGGCCTCAATCTCTCACGGATCAGGCTCTCCGCCTCGTTCTTCGTCAAGCCGCCGACCCTCAGCGTACCGATCACAGGGAAGTCGATCTCGCCGGAGTTGTTCACGAGGTATTGCTGCAACGTGGGTTGCGTCGTCGTGTTGATGTTCGTCAGGGCCGCGTTCAACGGGGTCTGCACCGTCAGGTTGAACGGGGCCGCCGCCTGAGGGTCCGTCGTGTTGACCGTGATGCTCAACAGGTCCTTGGGCATGATCTTGGCGTCATACAGGGGAAGCGTCCCCTCGAGATCGTTCACCGCCTCCGGGTTCTGGAGGTAGGGCACGTTCTTGTAAGACGTACACGCCGCCAGCAAAAGGGGCAGCGAGAATAGGAACAGTAGTCTTTTGATCTTCATATTATTTTGTTATCGTTTTTATTTCTTTAAACACGGATCACACGGACTTAACGGAAAAGGCGGGACAGGAAACCTTTGGGTTTCTCCGGCTCGTATTCCGACTCGTATTTACGCGTCAAGTCCTCATAGCTCAGTCCCTTGGTCACCATCTCGTAGATCGTGCCCCAGTCCGGGAGGCCGCCGAGGTTGCGGTCGTCGATGAAAACGTCCGCCTTCAGCTTGCGGGAGAAGTGGTTGTTCCGGTCTCTCTCCTCCTCCGGGTAGTCACGGTTCACCGCGTAGAACTCCAAGCCACGCTCACGGCAGAAGGACAACGCCTCCTCCAAGAGCCCGCCCTCACGGACCGTCCAAAGGATCAGCTTATGCCGATCCGATTGCAATTTCCTCAACGTCTCGATGGCGAAAGGAAGCTCACGCCCGATCGCCGGATACTTGTGCTCGACGATCGTACCGTCGAAATCTACCGCTATTATCATCTCTTTAATTCTCTATTTTCAATTCTCAATTATAAAAGGGCCGGACCACCGGACGGCCGGAGTGGTATATGTTAAAGCGGGGTCAGCCTATCGGCCAAAGCCAAGGGGTCTCCTAGCCGCTAGAGACGGCCATTGCCATCCGGGGGATCCGACCGTTTCTTTTCTGCCCTTATCTAATTCTCGCTTAACCGGGGCAATCCCTCCACCTCGCCGGCGTGCCATTCACGGTAATCCGCCAAGGGAAACCCGGGGACGGTCAATAGCTTGTAATCCGACCCGTCTCTTCTCAA
>NZ_QTLI01000048.1:0-7931 GCF_003434625.1 Parabacteroides sp. AM17-47 | reverse complement strand
AAGTATTCACCTGTAAGAAGTTACTAATGACAAAAAAGAAATTGCCCGTTCGTTTTACGGGTCAGCACTTTACTATTGATAAAGTGCTAATAAAAGATGCAATAAGACAAGCAAATATAAGTAATCAGGATACGGTTTTAGATATTGGGGCAGGCAAGGGGTTTCTTACTGTTCATTTATTAAAAATCGCCAACAATGTTGTTGCTATTGAAAACGACACAGCTTTGGTTGAACATTTACGAAAATTATTTTCTGATGCCCGAAATGTTCAAGTTGTCGGTTGTGATTTTAGGAATTTTGCAGTTCCGAAATTTCCTTTCAAAGTGGTGTCAAATATTCCTTATGGCATTACTTCCGATATTTTCAAAATCCTGATGTTTGAGAGTCTTGGAAATTTTCTGGGAGGTTCCATTATCCTTCAATTAGAACCTACACAAAAGTTATTTTCGAGGAAGCTTTACAATCCATATACCGTTTTCTATCATACTTTTTTTGATTTGAAACTTGTCTATGAGGTAGGTCCTGAAAGTTTCTTGCCACCGCCAACTGTCAAATCAGCCCTGTTAAACATTAAAAGAAAACACTTATTTTTTGATTTTAAGTTTAAAGCCAAATACTTAGCATTTATTTCCTGTCTGTTAGAGAAACCTGATTTATCTGTAAAAACAGCTTTAAAGTCGATTTTCAGGAAAAGTCAGGTCAGGTCAATTTCGGAAAAATTCGGTTTAAACCTTAATGCTCAAATTGTTTGTTTGTCTCCAAGTCAATGGTTAAACTGTTTTTTGGAAATGCTGGAAGTTGTCCCTGAAAAATTTCATCCTTCGTAGTTCAAAGTCGGGTGGTTGTCAAGATGATTTTTTTGGTTTGGTGTCGTCTTTTTTTAAGCTGCCGCATAACGGCTGGCAAATTGGCGATGGAGCCGACTTTTAGCACAAATGTTGAATAGAATTACTAATCTTCAACATTGCACAAAAGTTCAATAGAAGTACTTCACCGGCTCTATTGCCAATTTGTTTGTTATGTGCCGTTTTTTGTAGTTGCGCTCGTTCATCTGTGCCCAGCGCATACCTGCCTGAATATCCAATGGTTTGGTCGCTTTTTTAGAAATAAGATTGATGACCGCACCCGAAGCACGACTGCCATACAGAGTACTGCTGGCACCCTTTACAATCTCCACACGGTCGATGGCGTGCAGATTAAAGCGTTCGTAGTCGAGGTTGCCTGCCATATCGCCCGTCATTCGTTCACCGTCTTGCAGAAAGAGAACGTGGCGCGCGTCGAGTCCCTGCATCGAGATTTCGTTGCCGAAACCCACTTTCTGAATGTTGAGTCCTGGTGTCTCTTGTTGCAGGGCATGTTGTAGGTCGCTGTACCCTGCATCAACGAGTGCCTTTCCGCCCAATACCTGTGTGGTAATGGGCGAAAGTTTTACGGGGCGCTCTGTTCGTGAACCTGTTACAACGACATCGTTCAGGTGCAGCACGTCTTCGCGCATAACAATCTTTATGTTGTTTTCCTGTGGCGGCACACTTCCTTTTACGGGGACGAAGCCCGTTGCATGGACATTATAGTATAGTTCCTTTCCCTTTTCTATACTTAATATCACCTTGCCTTCAATGTCGGTAATGGTATTCTTAACATCCAACATCTCTTTGCTCGTGGCATATTGCACAGTAGCCCCTACCAAAGGTTGCTGCGTATCTTTCTCAAGTATGGTTATCCTTACCCTGCGCTGTGCCTGTGCGCTTATCGCCAAAAGCAGGCAAAGGAGTAAGAATAAGAATCCTTTCTTCTGCATCGTTTCTTTTTATTATTGAAAAAGGAAGTGAAAGCACTCACAGCCCCTCACTTCCTTTATTGTCATATTTGTAACGTATTACAATCCGTGTTCCTTCTTATAGGCTGCCAAGTCCTTCTCGTATTGGGCAAACTCGGCTTCGTAATTGTTGATACGGTTCTTGTCGATGGTCTGCAAGAAACACTCGGAACGTACGTTCATCATGTTGTAATCAACTATGAATGTAATCTGGTTTGTTTTCACATTCAGATAGCCTTCTACACCTGCGCCACTTCCTTGCTGTACTCCGGAATCATCTTTAGGATTTCCCGTAACGCTACCGTCCTTACCCTTAAACTTTATCCAGCCATCCCCTTTATATTCGTCTTTTTCCCAAGAGTTGAGTTGCATAAACTTACATTTGCATGAGAAATACACAATCAATGGCATCTTGCCTACGGTAAAGCCATCGAGCGTCAGACGAAGACTGTCCTTCTCCCAATTGAAATTAAATTTAGTAGGACATCCTTGGGGCAGGAGGGTCTTATCGACCGTGTTCATTGTCGCTTTTGTGGAAAGGACAATATCTCCTGACAAAATATCCTTTGCCTCTTTTAGGTATTCCTGAGCGGGGGCTTTTTGTTCCAAATTGTCATCACTGTTACAGGAAGATAAACCCAATAAGAACACTGCCAAGAGGCAAAGGATACATTTTACTGTTATGAATCGCATGTCGCCTTGTTATGGTTGTAGCGTACCGTCAAAAGTAACAGAAGCAGGGAAGACAGGAACAAATTGCCAACCTGCGTATGTGTCAAGAACGAAATGGAGTTCATTATTTACAAGAGAGCCTGTAAAACTGGATAATTTAATTTTAATGGGTAATCCACCATCCAACAACATCAATTTACCGGCATAACCGCCTATGGGGGTCGTTGCTGTAACAACTCCGTTGTTGATAGAAACTTTAAGTTCTACTTTGATTGTTCCTGGCATCTTGCCAATAGGTCCCACTGTACCTCTCAAATCATACAGGTTACCACCAGTGCTTGTCAATGTAAAGCTCTGATTTGTAGCATCATTGTATGATTTCCCATTCATAGTAATGTTACTCAACGTACCATTGTAAGTACCTGTCTGCGCATTAGAATTTACTGCAAATCCTAAAATGCTGATTACCGTCAATACGGTAGAAATAAATAAATGTTTCATCTTTTTTATGTTTTGTTAATTATTAATTAGTGATGACCATTCAACTCCATCTATGTAGCCACCACCACTGGTCAAGACCTTGAGATACTTCTTGATAAAGTCTTTTGTTTCCTGTCTGTCAAACACGTCTTGCGTACACGCAAAAGAGGTTTTTTTATCGTAGGTATGAAATTCCGTCAATTCCGGATAGGTAACACGACAATTCGCAGATAAACCACCAAGTTCCAAATTGGATATCATCTTAAATTTGGACAAATCTACCTGTTCTAAACTCTTCATATTCGCAAATGTTATCATATAAGATCGCAATCCGCTTTTTTCCGGTAAAGCTATCTTTTTCAAATCCGGGCATTCTACAAAAACAAGTGAGGAACCACCGGGACCATCCTGTTCCTGCTCAATCGCTCTCTGACCAAACAGGGTACTATGGCTTAAATCTATTTCGCTAATACCGCTAACCTTTACCCATAGGAGACCTGTCATGTTTGTAGCATCCTCAAGATTGATGCCTTCAGAGGCATCCACGTCTGTCAATGACAAGGTCATGAGACCGCTACAGGGTCTCAGGTATGGGAGTTTCGCTTTGTTTGTCAGGTTTACAGTAAGAAGTTTGCCGTCCCAATAAGGATTGTTCACAATATATTGTACCCCTTCCAGTGTTTCAGCAGTGGCTACTCCATACCACTTATTAAATACACAGGCATTCGACCTATCTTTGTTGCTTAACCGCTTGCTGATGTCAATATGAATACCGTCTTCATCAAAGATGCTGGAAAAATATTTTTTGAAATTAGCCCTTATATTCTCATCAGGTATCTCGCGAATGGTATTGTATTTCTGCAAGTCGCCTTTTGCTGTTTCCATCTTCACGTCTATACTTCCAGACTCAATCTCTGCCTTCTTCTCTCGATAGAAACGCACAAGGTCTTTGATGTTGAACTTTGCTGTCTGTGGCAAGTACAATTTTGTGATTTTGTGCAACTGTGTTACGGTTTCATCACCATTCTCTTCCGTCTTTACATTCACCAGTCCTTCAAAGTCATAAATGTCGTTGCCCGTCAAATCTACACCGGTAATTTGTGCTGGCAGCTGAGCGAAGTCGAAAACAGGTCCATACCCGTTATTGGAGAGTTTTACATCTTTTAGGTTTGGAAGAATATCAAGACCGCTGAGATCCTTCAGGTTTGTACCGCTAAGGTCAAGCGATGTGGTATTGTTGGCCAAATCGTTGAGTTCCAACTTACCGTCTTTGTCGAACTGATAACCTTTCGATTTCAACACAGTCATCAATTCTGTATTTTTAAGGGAGTTTGTGCTGTAATGAACTGTATTATCATCACTGCTACATGAGGCAAGTCCCATCACAAGGAATACCAATACTGGTAATGTTAAATTCTTTACTATTTTCATTTTCGATAATAAATTAATTGTTTTGAGTTGCAAAGGTAGGAGCCTTGTTTGGATTTCACAATACCTATTTCTTTTGATTTTATTTTTATTTTTGCAATCCTTATTTATTAGGATTTTGCTGTTTGTGAGAATTTTTATCTGTTTTACTTTTGGTAAGGCTAAAACGGTATCGCAGCGATACGAGGGCATAACTATGTATCTGCGGTCGGAAACTCTCGTGATACCCGTAACCTGAAACGGAACGGTTGAGGTCCCTTCGCCTATTCAGAATGTCGTTCCATTTGAATGAGAGCGTGGCTTGTTTCTTCCTGAGAAAACGCCACGATGCTCCCACGTTCAATAGCCACTGGTCATCATCTGTGGTTGAATAGGTTCCTCGGCGCAGATGACAATTTGCATCGCCCCATATTTCAATGTCGTGGGGAAGTTCTACTGTGCCGCTGATGCCACAGTCGTAGTCAATGGTATTTACATGGGTGTTTGTCAGTAAGTTGTTGGAACGGTAGAGTTGCCAACTGGCGTGTAGGTCAATATTCCCCCATTTCGGCTGGTAGTTCAATCGTAGGCTAACCTCATTACCCGTTGTATGTGTCTTGCTCTTCAAAGCATTACCGTACGTTTGTTCGTGAAAGAGATAGACGTGGTTTTTAAAAGAAGTTCTCATAGTACCAGAGAGCATCAGACGCTTCACTTGTTTCTGCCATTGCAGCATCCCGTCCACAGAATAATTTCCGTTGATATTGACAGTTCTGTATGTCCGTGCGCCAGTATTTGAGTCATACGTTACTTCCTCTGCAAAATCATTGAACGAGTTGTGGTAATTGCCCATAAAGGTAATACCATATTTTCTCTCATTTAATCTGATGGACAGTTGTTGTTGATAGGCTGGCTTCAACTGCGGATTGCCTATCTTCACGGACAGCGGGTTGCTCTTGTCATCAAGTGTCAGCAAAGCCTGTATGGAAGGCTGTTGTGTGTTTCCGTTATAACGCAGTTCAACTTCTATTTTTCCGTTGTTCCACTTTGCGCCGAACTTGGGCTTGTATTCCGTAGCCTTGACTGTATAGTCCACTGTTTCCGAATTGTGTTGCCGGCAGATATTCCTGCGTTGCCATTCTACATCAATGCCACTGTTTATCTTCCATTGCTTACCCTTATAATCCATTCTCAGGGTGAGTTCCTGCCCACATATAGATAGTGTGTTCTCATAACTTAGGCTATCTATGTATGGTCTATTCGGTATAGTATAGTCGTAAGTGTTGCTTGTGTTTCTATCCTCTTCGTGATGCAGTCCGTACCCTGTCTGCAATTTCAACTGTTTGCCAAAAGGATGGGTATATTGCAATGATATTCTGCTTTCGTTGCGCAGGGTGGGCAGTTGTTGGCAAAGATTGCGCAACAGTAGTGAATCTCCGCCCACAGCGTTGCGCAGGTGGTGGAATTTCGTCAGTGAAAGGCTGGTATTATTAGTTTCATTCGAGTTACCGCCAAGTGTCGCCTTCACGGTAAATGATGCCCCAGCCTTGCCAATCCGCCGTGTGAGGTCGGCAGATACATGGTAATTCTTTCCATTGCTTTTTGTGTTATTTCGCAGCGTTCCCGAGGTCAGCGTGTCCGCAGCCGTATTGCGCTCATATAGGTATGTTGTGTTGTCAGTCAGGTTGTCTGACCGTCCGAAGTTTCCATTTGCACTTATATTCAGCAAAGTCTTTTTGTCTATGTTATACTGCAGATTTATGTTTGCGGCATTACTGTGATTCTTGCTCAAGGAAAGCAGCATTGATTCCCGATATTTTGTTCCCGATGAAAGATATTGCTCATCATAGTCATGATTCTCGCTTCCATTGTGGAAGGCATTGAGTGAGAGGCTTGCATTGAGCGTAATTTTCTTACCAAATTTCTTCACGATATTGCCCGACAATATGTTTTGGAAATTGTTTCCCCCAATGTTCATATTACTAAGATTGTCAGAGCGCAAAGTCAGCGAGGTGTTTTCGCCATCGGCATTGAATAGATTGCCCTGTACCTCATCCCTGCGTCTGTCGCGATTGCCGTGTTCAGCCGTTAGTGTTCCTGTCAGGCTGCCATTGTAGGTAGATTTGGTCTTGATGTCCAGCACATAATTGTCGGCACCATCATCTACTCCCGTCATTTTCTCCAATGCGCTGAGCATGTCATACAGTTTCAGTAGTTCCACTGCATCGGTTGGCATATTCTCCAACGCTGCGATAATGTCGTTGCCCATAAAGGTCTCGCCATTGATGTTTACGCCGTTCAATGGCTTTCCTTTGAATGATAGTTGCCTGTTCGCCTTGTCGTATTCCATGCCCGGAATATTCCTGATTAAGTCTTCCAAGTTAGCACCTTTCCTTACTCGAAGGCAATCAGTATTGATAAACGTGGTGTCTTTTCTTATGGAAAACAATTTCCGCTGTCCAATAACTTGAACTTCATCGAGTTCTATCGTTTTATGTAATGAAGAAACATGTTTTCGAGTAGGGTATATAGTATCACCCACAACTAAATTCAAAATAGTAGCATTAGCAGTGGGAAACAGCAGAAGTAGAATGATGAAGATTAAAAGAATTCTTTTGATTATCATTTTGCAAAATTACCATTGTTCATAGATATATGCAATACCTTAAAATGGCGATTTTATAGAATTAGAAATGTCTAAGGTTGATTTTCATTGAAAAAACAACGTAAATACTTTGCTTATATGAATTATATCGCTATCTTTGCAACATCAAACAGAGAGTTCTTTGAGACTTTGCAGAATAAAGAAAGGGAAAGAAACTCGCTCGTTTCTTAGTCGTTCACCTTATCAGATTATATATTCTGCTTTTTATTAGTAATCAGTCGATTACATTCACCCCCATTACTTTTACAACGAGATTACCGATTACCGCACGGCGGAGGACGTGGGTGTGGATCGTCCGCGTAAGAACGAGATACTGCATCACATACCTCCCACGCCCGACCAAGAGTATTTCATCAAACAGCTGATGCAGTTCGCCAAGACGGGTGACGCCACGCTGCTGGGCAGACCGCCCCTGTCGGAAACGGAGGAGAAGGCGAAGATGCTTATCGCCACCGATTACGCGCGGAAGATGGCTCTCGACATGCGCATGATAGACCCGCATTATGAGGACCACCCCGACAACAAGGCTTCCCACTGCGCCAAGACGATTGCGGAGTATTACCACAAATACGACGCGCAGAAAGGCACGCAGTTCGTGTTCTCGGATCTGGGAACATACCAGCCGGGCGACGGATGGAACGTGTACAGCGAGATAAAGCGGAAGCTGACGGAGGACTACGGCATCCCGGCAAGCGAGGTGCGCTTCATTCAGGAGTGCAAGACCGACAAGGCACGCAAGGGGGTGATAGACGCCATGAACGCCGGAACGGTGCGCGTGCTGTTCGGTTCCACTTCCATGCTCGGAACGGGTGTGAACGCGCAGAAACGGTGTGTCGCAATCCATCATTTGGATACGCCGTGGGTGCGACATGAAGTCGCATAGATAATTGT